>NZ_JBHVJT010000040.1:0-66018 GCF_042798815.1 Kitasatospora sp. NPDC057738
CGCGGACGGCGGCTGCCGCGGCGGCCGGTGACGCGACCAAGGCGCACGAGGCACGGGTGGCGGCGGACGCCGCCGACGCCGCGTCCAAGATCGCCGCGGACGCGAACGCCACGCTCGTCAAGGCGAACGAGGCCGCCAAGAGCAGCAAGGACGCGGCGGGTGCCGCGCTCAGTGCCAAGGGCAACGCGGATGCCGCGGCGGGTTCGGCCGAGCAGGCCGGTGCCTACGCGGACAGCGCCGGCGGGCAGTCCGCCAAGGCCAAGCAGGCCGCGGCGGCGACGCGCCGCTCGGCCGCCGAGGCCGGCCGTGCCGCCGCCGCCTCCCAGCAGCTGGCGGCCGAGGCCGTCACGAAGGCCGACGCGGCCGCGGCGCTCCTGAAGTCCGCGGGCGAGCACGCCGCCGCAGCGGCGCAGGCCGCGAGGGACGCCGCTGACCACGCCGGTCAGAGCAGCAACGCCGCGCAGGAGTCCACCGACCACGCGAACGCCGCCTCCGGCTTCGCCGCGGACGCCCAGACCGCGGTCGACAAGGCCAACGAGATCCAGGACCTGGCCCGCCGCACCGAGGCCGAGGACCTGACCAACCGCACCGCGGCCGCCGTGGAGAAGGCCCGCAAGGCCAAGGCCGACCAGGCGGACAAGCAGTCGCAGACCAACCAGGCCGCCCAGGACGTCCAGAAGGCCAAGGCCGAGGCCGACCGCCTCGCCCAGCTGGCCAACCAGCCCGGCGCCACCCCGGCGCAGGTCGCCACCGACGGCCGCAAGCTCGCCCTCGTCTCCCGCAAGATGTCGAGCACCTGGGGATCGGCGGCGGCCGACGCGGCTCTCACCGGCAACGACGCCGCCGTGTTCTCCTACCTCAAGGCCGGCCGCAAGCAGGCCGAGGAGCACGACGCCCGCGACCGAGCCACCAAGATCTACGGGGACTCGGAGAGCGACGCGGTCCGCACCGCCGCCTACACCGCGCTCCAGGGCACCACGGACCAGGTCAACGCCTTCCTGGCCAGTGGTCAGTTCGATGCCGCGGCGCCGGAGAACCGGCTGACGATCACCCGCATCAGCGACAGCACCGGCCCGGCCGTCAAGGCCGCCGCCGACGCCGCGCTGCGGGTCAACACCCCGGCCGCGCTGCGGGACTTCCTCGGCAAGGGCCTGGCCGACGCGCAGGCCGCCGACGACCGCCTCGTCGCCACCCGGCTGGAGGACGCCCCGGACACCGAGCCCGAGCTCAAGGCCGCGGCCAAGGTGGCGCTCGAAGGCCCCGTCCAGGACCTGCGCACCTTCGTGGCCCAGGGCCAGTACACCGCCCAGCAGAAGGACCGGCTCACCGCCGTCCACGTCGCCGACGTCAAGGGCCTGATCGCCGAGGCCACCGCCGCCGCCGCGACCGCCCAGAAGAACGCGGCCACGGCCCAGGCCGCCGCCGCCATCGCCCGCAACGCCTCCGCCGAGGCCAACGGCTACGCCGCCCAGGCCCAGGCCTCGGCCAACACCGCCGCCGACTACGTCACCAGGGCCCAGGCCGCCGCCGACGCCGCCCAGGCCGACGCCGCCAGGGCCGCAGCGGCCGCCAAGAGCGCGAGCGCCGCCAAGGCCTCCGCCAACCGCGACGCCGCCAAGGCCGTCTACTCCGCCAACCAGGCCGAGCGCTCCGCCCGGCAGGCTCGCTGGTCGGCGGCCGAAGCCAACGAGTCCGCGAGCGCCGCCCGCAGCTCCGCCGAGGCGGCCGGTCAGGACGCGACGGCCGCCCAGACCGCCGCCGACAACGCCCACGCGACCTACGAGACGCGGCGGGACGCCGAGGAGAAGGCCCGGCTGGCCAGGCTGGAGGCGGAGCGCAAGGAGGCCGAGAAGCAGGCCCAGGCCGCGAAGGAGAAGCAGGACTCGATCGCGGCGATCGAGGAGGAGATCAAGAAGGCGAAGGAGGACAGCGAGAACGTCAGCTACCTCTACCACCTCTTCTCCGAGAGCATCCACCTCACCCTCGACGTCATCGGCGGTGCGGGCGGCGTCATCGCCCCCGGCCTCGCCGACATCGCGGACCTCGTCAACTGCGCCTACTACGCGGTCGAGGGCCGAACCACCGACGCGGTCACGTCCTGCATCGGAGCGATCCCCTTCATCGGTGACGGTGCCGCCGTCGCCAAGCTCGCCCAGTGGGCCAAGAAGTTCGGCTCCTGGGGCGAGAAGGCCGTCGAGTTCATCAAGAAGCTCGTCACCCGTCTTCCTCCGCCGACCTGCCCGCTGAACAGCTTCCCGGCCGGCACCCGCGTCCTGATGGCCGACGGTTCCACCCGCGCCATCGAGACCGTCCAGGTCGGCGACGAGGTCCTCGCCACCGACCCCACCACCGGAGTCGCCGGTCCCCGTCGGGTGTCGGCCACCATCTACACCCCGGACGACCGCGACTTCACCGACATCTCCCTGGGCGCCGGGCAGTCCCTGACCAGCACCGGCCACCACCCCTTCTGGTCCGAGAACCGGAAGTCCTGGACCGACGCCGCCGACCTCAGGACCGGCGACGAACTGCGCGACCCCGCCGGACAGCCCCGGCGCATCGAGGACGTCCGGAACTGGAACACCCTCCAGCCCGCCTACAACCTCACCGTCGAGGACCTCCACACGTACTACGTGCTGGCCGGCGACCTGCCGGTCCTGGTCCACAACACGACGAACTACTGCCCGAAGCGTCTCGCCCTCGGTCTCAGCGAAACCCAGGACGGCAAGGACCTGATGAGCCCGTTCACCAAGCTCACCAAGTCCGAGTCGTTCATGACCTTCCCCGACGGCACGGACTGGAAGCAGACCGTCCGTGACGCGCTCGCCCCGGGGAAGGACACCGCAATCGTCTTCAACCTCACCGGCTTCGGGAAGGATCTGGCACGGGAGTGGGCCGCGGCACAGGAGGGGATGGCGGTTCCCGTGCAGCCCTTCACGGGCTGGGAGCTGGCCATGATCAAGGCTGCGCCGAAGGAGGTACGGGATCGCGTGAAGTGGTACCTGGACGGTGTAGAGACGACGAGCCCCTTCGACTGAGACGAGCCCTTCGCATGACCAACGGGATGACGTTCCTGGCAGGAATCGACGATCTGCCCCTGCGGACCGGGCGGGCCTTCCGCCCCTGGTCCTACTCGGTGTCGCACCGCTGCCTGGTGCTGCGGACCTGGGAGGACGACACGAAGCCGGCCCTGGAACTGGAGTTCAAGAACGTCTTGGCGATGAAGCTCCGACGGAGCTTCGACCAGCTGCACGTGTCCGAGGTCGTCGACGGGGTCCCCGAGATCGACGAATTCGCGGACATCTCGGACGAGGACCGCGAGTTCTTCCGGACCCTGCTGTTGTCCGGCGGCACCCACCAGGGGTTCGTCGTGTGCAGCCGCATGCAGCTCGTGAGCCTGTGACACGACTCCGTTGATCCCGAGGCGTGAGGGCGTCCTGCCGGTTCCGTCCGGCAGGACGCCCTTCCCCTCGGCCGTCGGCCCCCTCCGAATCCGGAGGGGGCCGACGCGTTTCCGACCCCGTCCAGCAGCGCCTCGACGCGCGGGCGGGCGGGTTCACGAGGCCTCTCCTCTCGCGGCCGCGGCCGCCGCCGGAAGTCCCGGGTGCGGTCCGGGCGGCGTGGCGACCGCGATCCCGTCCAGGGCACCACGCGGAGCCCGGGGCGGTCGTCGGTGCGCAGGAGGAGAGGCGGCCGGGAACCTGCTTCCGACGGCGTATCACCGTCCCTGAGGGAACCCCGAGGAGGCTTCCGGTGAAACCTGCCCGCCCGGCGTCGGCGTCAGCAGCCGATGGAGCGCATGGTGACGCTGGTGAAGTGGGTGCCCGAGGGGGCGTAGAGGGTGATGGCGCGGGACTTGCCCTTGCCGCCGGCCCAGTCGCTGTCGACGCGGCCGCCGTTGGAGAGGTTGCCGCGCACGTACGGACAGCGGCCGTCCGCCTTGGTGTCGTGCACCGTGCCGACGACCTTGGTGTTGTAGTTGCACCACTTGCCGTTCGCGTAGCCCTCGCCGGAGCTGACGCTCCAGTTCTGGGTGCACGAGTCGGCGGGCGGCGCGGCGTGGGCGCCGCTGGCCGGGAGGAGCAGGGCGGCGAGGGTCAGAGCGGCGACGGCGGCTCCGGGGACGGCGAGACGGCGCTTGGACATGGCGGTACCTCCACACGGGTGCACGGTGGACATCCGGGCCGGGGCGTCGGGCGGCGCGCGGCGCACGACACGCGCGGCACGTCCGGCCGCCCGCCCGGCGGTTCGTCGAGCGTGACGTAGTCGAACAACCCTCGTCAACCTGGGAGTTGGGGGGTGGAGGCGGCATGGTGTCCCTGGGGTACCGGGGCGGCCCGGGTGACCCAAGGGGTACGTCCCGCACCATGGGGGTGGGGTCGCCGGCCCGGATCGGTGTACGAACCCAGTGCGGGGGTTCGGCCGCGGCAAGGGCGGGGAACGGCCTCCTCCCCCGCCCTCAGGCCCGGTCCTCCCGCTGCGCGCGGTGGGCGGCGACGCGGACGCGGGTGGCGCAGCGCGGGGTGCAGTAGCGCTGCGGGGTGCGGCGGCCGGTGTCGATGAAGAAGCGTTCGCAGCCCGGGGCGGCGCAGCGGCCCCAGGCGCAGCCGCCGCGTTCGCCGAGCCACAGGCCGAGGGCGAGGGCGGCGGTGGAGAGCAGCCAGTGGGTGAGGCCGGCGTCGGCGGGGGCGCGGGTGTGCAGGGACCAGGGTCGGCCGGGGAGGCGGACCAGGCGGGGCCGGGCCGGGTGGCGATCGAGCAGGGCGTTGATCAGTTCGGCCGCCCGGTCCGGGTCGTCCGTGTCGAGGACGGCGATCACCTCGGCAGTGGCCTCGCGCAGTTCGCGGGCGTCGGCGTCGGTCAGCCGGAAGGGCGGGCCGCCGTGGCGGTCCAGGAGGGCCTGGAGTTCGGCGGCGCCCGCGCCGGGGTCCTCGCGGACGGTGTTCGCGAGTTCGGTGAGGAAGTGGAGACCGCGGGGGTTGCCGGCGTCGGTGTCCTGGGGCTTGGGCCCGGACTTGGACTCGGACTCGGGCTCGGGCGGGGGCGGGGAGTCGGAGCGGGCCATGGGTCGCCTCGGAATCTCGGAGGGGTTGCCGTCCGGACCATGGTAACTTCAAAAACACCCATTAGGCGTTACCGAGGAGTGGTGGCATGCAATTCCCGGAGACCACGTCCGTGCTCGTCGTCGGCGCGGGCCCGGTCGGCCTGACCCTGTCCGTCCTGCTGTCCGGCCACGGCGTGCCGCACCTGCTCGTCGAGGCGCGCCCCGGCACCTCGCGCCACCCCAAGGCCCGCGGGGTGTCGGCCCGTTCGATGGAGGTCTTCCGGCGGTGCGGCCTGGAGGAGGAGATCCGGCGGGCCGGGCTCCCGGCCTCCCAGGTGTTCTTCTACCGGGGCCGCAACCTGGTCGACCCGGACTACGTCCGCACCGGCCTGACCGGCGGCCCGGCGGAGAGCGCCGAGCGCACCCCCTCCCCGGGGCTGATCTGCTCGCAGGACGCCCTGGAGGCCGTCCTGCTGCGGCGCGCCCGCCGACTCGCCCCGGACGGCGTCCGGTTCGCCACCCGCCTGCTCTCCTTCACCCAACGGGACGGGCACGTCCACGCCCTGCTGGAGGACCGCGACTCCGGCGAGCGCCGCACGGTCCGCGCCGACCGGCTGGTCGGCTGCGACGGCGCGTCGAGCACCGTCCGCGCGGCGGCCGGGATCGCGATGGCGGGGCCGACCGGCCTCGGCCACTACCTGAGCGTCCGCTTCGAGGCTCCGCTCGGCGAGGTCGTCGCCGACCGCGCCAGCGCCTCGTACTTCCTCACCGAACCGGGCCGCGGCGGCTTCCTCGCCGTCGACAACGACCGGCAGTGGATCTACCAGCACCCGTACGATCCCGAACGCGAGGACGCCGCCGCCCTGGCGGCCGACCACCGGGCGCTCGCCCGGCTGGTCCGGGACGCCGCCGGGCTGCCCGAGCTGGCGGTCACCGTCCGGGACACCATGACCTGGCGGATGGACGCCCGCCTCGCCGACACCTACCGCCGCGCGCGGGTGCTGCTCGCGGGCGACGCCGCCCATGTGGTGCCGCCGACCGGCGGGCACGGCATGAACACCGGCATCGGCGACGCCGACAACCTCGCCTGGAAGCTCGCGGCGGTCACCGCCGGGACGGCCGGCGAGGCACTGCTGGACACCTACGAGGCCGAACGCCGCCCGGTGGCCCGGCAGGTCGTCGACATCTCGCTCGCCAACTCCCGCGCCCGGGCCGGCTACCGGATCGACGACGAACTGCTGCTCACCGCCGCCTACCGCTCGACGGCGGTCCTCGCCGACCCGGCCGACCCCGCGCTCCCGCCCCTGGACCCCGGCCTCGCCGGCCTCGAACACCCCGACGGCACACCCGGCACCCGCCTGCCCCACCTGCGGCTCGCCGGCCCGCCCGGGGCCGCGTCCACCCTGGACCTGGTCGGGCCGGGCTTCACCCTCCTCACGGCCACCGGGGACGCGGCCTGGCGCCGGCAGGCGGCCACCGCCGCGGCGGCGGGACTGCCGGTCACCGTGCACGCACTGCCGGCACCCGACCGGCCCGGGCCCGCCGGCCTCCCGCCCACCGGCGCCCTCCTCGTCCGCCCGGACGGCCACATCGCCTGGCGGGCGCCGCACCCTCCCGCCGAGGACGGGCGACTGCTCGCCGTCCTGCGACAGGTGCTGTCGACGGCGGGCGCGGGGACATAGCGGATGACGATTTTCTGACGGACGGTCATAAGCTCTCGGCCACAGGGGGGAAACGGCGCGGCCCTCCCCGTCGTCCTGCCCATTCCGTTCCTGCTCCGACCCCGGCCCCGGACCTCCACGCGGGGTGAAGTACGCCTGCAGGACGGTGACTTCGGGCTCACCCCGACCCCGGGGAGGATGCCGGGCGGCACCTCCGGTGGATGCCCGGACAGGAAACCCACCGGCAGACTCGGCGCGAGGGGGCGCCGACGCGCGCCCGACAGGGGAGGAACGCAGGCATGACGCCACATCCGCGCACATCGAGGGCCGGTATCCGTTCGGCCGCCGCACTCCTGGCCGTCACCGCGCTGCTCGGCGCCGGCGCCACGACGGGCTTCGCCGCGCCCTCCGCCGGACTGCCGGTCGTGATCCAATCCGCCGACGAGGAAGGGGAGTTCCTGCCGGAGGGCGCGGATTCCACCGCGCTGCGCACCACGCTGCGGGGCATCGTCGACGCCGGCTCCTCGGCCGCCGTAGGAGAGGTCCGCCAGGACGGGCGGACCGTCTGGCGCGGGCGCGCCGGGGTGGCCGACCCGGTCACCGGAGCGGCGGTGCCCGCGCACGCCCGGTTCAGGATCGGCAGCGTCACCAAGACCTTCGTCGCCACCGTCGTGCTCCAGCTCTCCGCCGAGCGGCGCCTCGGCCTGGACGACCCGGTCGACGCCCGCCTACCCGGCGCGGTGCCGAACGGCGCGGCCATCACAGTCCGCCAACTGCTCGACCACACCAGCGGGTTGTACAACTACACCGAAGCGCCCGGCATGGATCCCCAGGACGAGGACCAGTACCGCAGCTGGCTGGCCGGACCGCGCTGGCACACCTACCGGCCGGCCGACCTGCTCGCGCTCGCCAACGGCCGTGCCCCGTACTTCCCCCCGGGGCAGGGCTGGCACTACTCCAACACCAACTACCTGCTCGCCGGCCTGCTCATCGAGAAGGTCACCGGCCGCCCCTGGCAGCGGGAGGTCGAGCAGCGGATCCTCCGGCCACTGGGACTGCACGACACCACCATGCCCGGCCTGTCGCCGCTGCTGCCCGGCCCCCACGCCCACGGCTACGTGAAGCTCTCGACCGGGCCGGTGGACGTCACCGAGCTCAACCCGTCCGTCATGGGCGCCGCCGGACAGGGCATCTCCAGCGCCGCCGACCTCAACCGGTTCATCGCCGCCCTCCTGGACGGCCGGCTGCTGCGCCCCGCCGAACTCGCCGAGATGACCAGGACGGCGGACGCCGGGCCGGGACGCGGCTACGGGCTGGGGCTGGCCCGCTTCGACACCCCGTGCGGCGTCTTCTGGGGCCACAGCGGAGACCTCCCCGGCTACTCGACGATGGCCGCCGGCACGGCCGACGGCCGACGCCAACTCGCGCTCTCCCACAACCCGTTCGACCGCTCCGACCCGCGCGCCGCCAAGACCGCCGTCACGGCCTTCCTCACCACGGCCGCCTGCGGGACCGCCCCCGGGCGGTGATCCGCGGCCCGGGCGCGGCACCCGGGGCGCAGCAACCAGGGCGCCAGCGGGCCGGGGCACGGCAACCAGGGCGCGGCGGCCGGGGATCAGCGCCCGGTGGTGACGACCATGCGGAAGCGGGCCCGGCCGCCGGCCATCCTGGCCACCGCAGCCGCGGTCTCCTCCAGCGGCACCTCCTCGATCCACGCCCGTACGCCGGTCCGGGCGGCGAAGCGCAGGGTGTCCTCGGTGTCGACGGCGGTGCCCGAGGAGTGGCCGTAGACCCTCCGGTCCCCGGTGATCAGCTGCAGCGGGCTGATCGAGAGGGCGTCGGCGGAGACGCCGACGACGACGAGCTCGCCGCGCCGACCGAGCCCGTCGACGACGGCGGACATGGCGTCGGCGTTGGTGACCGTGGACAGGACCACCTTCGCGCCGCCGAGCGACCGCAGGGCCCCGGCGACGTCGCCGACGGTGCTGTCGATGTACTGCTCGGCGCCGAGCTCGTGCGCCAGCGGCTGCTTCTCCGCGCCGCGGGCGATGGCCACCGTACGGAAACCCATCGCGCGGGCGAACTGCACCCCCAGATGGCCGAGCCCGCCCAGGCCCAGGACCGCGACCGTGTCCCCGGGCCCGGCGGCGGAGCGGCGCAGGGCGTTGAAGACGGTGATCCCGGCGCAGGCCAGCGGGGCCGCCTCGGCGGCGGTCAGCCCGTCGGGGATCGCGGCCAGGGCCATGGCCGGGACGACGACACTGTCGGCGTATCCGCCGGGGTAGGCCGCCCCGGGGACCTGCAGCTCGGGACAGTGGATGCCGTCACCCGAACGGCAGGCGTCACAACGGCCGCAGCTGCCGCCGTACCAGCCGACGGCGACCCGGTCACCGACCTTCCAGCCCTCCACCCCCTCGCCGAGGGCGTCGATGCGGCCCGCGATCTCGTGACCGGGGGTGACCGGGAACGTCGTGCCCGGCAGGGCGCCACCGGCGATCAGGAGGTCGGAGTGGCAGACGCCGCACGCCTCGACGGCGACGCGCACCGCCCCGCGCCCCGGCTCGCGGACCGGCACCCCGGACAGTTCGGGCGCCGCCCCCGGGGCTGCGACCAGCACGGCGCGCTGCAGGCCGTCGGAGGAGGTGGACGAGGTGGCAGCCATGGTGGAGAACCCTTCCGTACGGAGTCGAAGGTCGAAAGGCCGAAGGCCGGAAGTCAGAGGCCGGAAGTCGGAGGCCGAAGCCAGGCGGCAGGCGGCGGGCGTCAGGCGTCACCCGCCTCGGCACTCCCACCAGCTTCGTCCCTCCGCCGCCATTTGTCCGCGCACGCCCGCCGCGCCGACTCCCCGGCCCGGTGGGCGTCATCGGGCGAAAGGCCGCATCGTCGGTGCCCCGGCGGCAAGAATGTGGTCCGCGTCCCGCTGGGAACGGTCCCGACCCCGAGGAAGGCTTGTGATGACGCAGAGCGCACCCGACTTCGCCGAGCTGCTGAGGGGCGCCACGCGCTCCGCCGTGCACCTGGAGATGCGCGACACCTACTCGGTCGGCGAGGAGGTCGAGCCCTTCGACCGCTTCAGAAGGACCGGCGAGGTGGACAACGACCCGAACACATCGTTCTGGCCGACGTGGATCCCCCTGGTGGAGGATGCCGTCTCCCGGGGTGTCGTCCTGCGCCGCGCCCGGATCGTCTCGGAGCCGGTGACCGACTACGTCAGGTACGAGCACGCCGTCACCCCCGTCAACCTCGCGGCCGGCGAACAGGTCCGGTGGCTTCCCCGGAGCCGGGCATCGACCATCGCCCTCCCGGGCAACGACTTCTGGCTGATCGACCGGCGACTGGTGCTCTTCCACTGGTTCACGGGCGACGGCGACTGGGCGGGCCACGCCTTCACGGAGGACCGGGCCGCGGTGGACCTCTGCTCCGCGGCCTTCGAGGCCGTCTGGGCGGCGGGCGTCCCCCACGAGAAGTTCACCGTCGAGTAGTTCGCCGTCGAGAGGTTCGCCGTCGAGTAGTTCACTGTTGAGAGGTTCACCGTCGAGAGGTTCACCGTCGAGAGGTTCGCCGTCCGACGCCACGGGCACCGGACGCCTGCCGCGCCTCTCTCCGAGGCACGGCGGGCGAGGTGCGCGGTTCTCAGTGCCGGTGGTGGTTGTCGGGTTGGGCGGGGTCGCCGGGGTGTTCCAGGCCTTCGACCAGGGTGAGGCGGCGGGCGCGTGCGTGGTCGAGCCAGCGGACGAAGGCGGCGCGGCGGGCGGCGCCGCGGAGGGTCGGGGCGGGGTCGGGGGGCTCCGGGGGCGTGGTCACGGTGAGCAGGGCGGCTTTCCAGGGGCCGGCGGTGACCCATGTGCCGGGCGGGGCGGCGCGGAGGGCTTCGGCGAGGGCGGTCGGGAGGGTGTCCGGGTCGGCCTCCAGTTCGCCGTCGGGGAGGGCGAGGTGCCAGCGCTCCGCCGGTGGGCGGGTGGTCATGGTGCGGTAGTGGGCGATGTCGGCGGGTGAGGGTTCGACGTCGGCGGTGACGGCCGCGTAGACGGCGCGGACGGCCGGGTTGCCCTCGAAGGCGGCCGCCGTGATGGAGCCGAGCTCGACGGCGGCCTGCTGGTCGAGGCGGGCGGGGCCGTCGGGGGCCACGGGCAGCCGGCGTTCGGCGGCGACCGCCTCGCACAGCGCCTCGGTCAGCAGGACCTGGGCGGCCCATCGGGTGAGCTGGCGGTCCTCCGAACTGCCGGGCTGCGGCAGGGCGGTGGCGCGCGGGCCGTTCCGCAGGGCGGCGAGGCGCTGGTCGAGTGCCGTCCGCGGGAGCGGGCGTCCGTCGAGCAGGCCGAGCGTGGTCATGCCTCCACCACCAGGGCGACGGTCGGGGCGTACTGGCAGCGGCCGAACCACATGACCTTGGCGAGGGCCCAGTACGCGCCCGGGTCGGTGGATTCGGGGACGGTGACGGGGAAGTCGACGGTCGTGGCGGTACCGGCCGGGGCGGTGAAGCCGCGGACGGGGTCGGCGACGGCCTCCCAGGTGCCCCACGGGGAGACGAGCTGGAGTTCGCCGCGGATCTCGCCGCGCGTGCGGTTGGTGAGGACGAGGGAAAGGGTGGCCCGGCCGCCGGGGGCCACGCGCAGGGTCTCGGTGGAGACCTCGACGTCCAGCCCGGTGTCGCGGCCGGTGGTGGCCTTGGTGCCCTGGGCGATCGTCCAGTCCTCGGGAGTGTCGCCGGGTGCGGGGAGCAGGCCGGGCAGTTCGCCGACGGCGATGGTCACCACGTCCTCGATCCGCTGGCCGTCGTGCTCGATGCGGACGGCGGCGAAGTACAGCCCGGGCTCGGCCCCGGCCGGCGGGGTGACGGTGACCGGGAAGCGCAGGTGCCCGCCGGCCTCCAGCCGGTACGGGCGGCTGCCGGGGCCGGTCGTCCAGCCCTCGGGCGGCAGGACGACGGCCGTGCCCTCGACGGCGGCATCGCGGAGCTGGGAGGAGAGCGCGACCGACAGCGTCACCGGCTCCCCCGCCGTTCGCAGCAGCCCGGGCGAGGCGCCGACGGACACCGGCAGGTAGCCGAGCGGGGCCGGGCCCCGGTTGTGGAGCCAGTAGCGGGCGTGGACGGGTTGGGCGGGTTCCGCGGTGGGGCCGAGGTCCGTCGCGGCCGCGGGGGCGGTGACGGCCGGGGTCGCGAGCAGGGTGGCGATCTGCGAACCGGCGAGGTCGAGAGCGGAGTCGCCGGAGGGAAGCGGTCGTTCCAGCAGGTCCGCGGCCCGGATCTCGCCGAGGCCGAGCGCGCCGCCGATCCGCGCCGTGCGCCCGAGGCCGGTGGATTCGACGAGCCGGACGGTCAGTTCGCGCCCGAGTGGCGACGTCGAGCCGTGCGCGATCGGGTTGCCGGCCGGTTTGAGCGTCCCGAGCAGCACCTCGCGCTGCGGCTCGACCCGCAGCCAGGACAGGGTGGCGGGCAGCGGCCCGTCCTGCGCCGGGGCGATCCGGGCGTACAGCGGGTGGTTGAACTCCTGGCCCTGGGCGGGCAGTGTGCGGTCCCGCCAGTCGCCGTCCCCTCCCACCAGCGCGTATTTGAACTCGTGTGTCCAGTACTGGAGTTGGAAGGACGTGCCGTCGGGCAGGGTTCGCCGGGGCGGGTCGATCCAGACGCCCGAGGGCCAGCCGGTGCAGGAGCGCATCAGCGACAGGTGCAGGGCGCCGGTGGTGTCGACGGCGAAGCCGGGCAGACCGAAGCTCAGCAACGCGACGGTGTGGTCGGCCAGTTGCTCCTGGACCGGGGACGGGCAGACGGCGGTGATCCGGGCGTCGGCCAGGTCGTCGACCAGCGCCGCCACGTCGGAGACGACGAGCGCCGGCAGCGCCCGCAGGTCGCGCAGGTCGGCGTCCGGCCGCCAGACCTCGGCGAGCGGGGTCACCGCGGGCACCCACACCGCGCCGTGCGCCTTCAGGACGGCGGCGTACTCCTCCCCCGCCAGCGAGATCAACTCCCGGGCGGCATCGTTGGCTTCCGGCCCACCGACGACGATCCGGAAGTCCGGCAGGTTGGAGTCCACCTCCAGCCAGCCGTACCGCGCCCAGTCCGCCCCCGAGGTGGTGGCGGTGACCCCGACCCGGGCGAGCGCGACCACCAGCGGACGGGCGTCGGCGGCGTCGTCCAGCGCGGGGACGACGACCTCCGCCACCCCGAGGGCGCGCGAGCCGGCCGGCGCACCCAGTGCGTCGGTGAGGTCGACGCGCGCGGTGGCGCCGAGCCCGAACCAGGTGTTGGCGGGGTTGTCCAGGGTCCACGGCGCCTCCGCCGAGTCCACGTCC
The DNA here is from genome assembly GCF_042798815.1 of Kitasatospora sp. NPDC057738. Classification (NCBI taxonomy): domain Bacteria; kingdom Bacillati; phylum Actinomycetota; class Actinomycetes; order Kitasatosporales; family Streptomycetaceae; genus Kitasatospora; species Kitasatospora sp. NPDC057738. Next base: position 12,997 of record NZ_JBHVJT010000040.1, read on the forward strand.
GGCATCGCGAAGCCGCGCCCGACGACCGCGCCCGCGACCTCGCTGACCGGCAGGCCGCCGGGGACGTCCACCGGGAAGCGCAGCCGCAGCAGCCGGTCGGCGCCGGAGTGGTCCACCACCCGGGTGCGGCAGTCCACCCGGTCGAGGCCGCGCCAGAGCGTGACGGTCTGCTCGTACCGGACGGAGTCGACCGTGCCCTCGATCACGAGGCGCTCGCCGAGCGGCCCGGTCTCCCGGCGGACGGACGCCTCGCCGTCGCCCGAGCCGACGACCGGACCGCTGGGCACCAAGTGCCAGGGGCCCTCGCCGAAGTCGGGGTGCTGCGGGTACTCCTCGTACACCCGCAGCTCGTTGCCGATCCGGCCCTCCTGGATCAACTCCCTTCGGTTCGGCAGGTCGTGGACCGAGGTGAGGCCGCCGCCGCGTGCCGGGTCGGCGGTGACGCGGTACCGGTCGCCCTCGATCACGAAGCCGTCGGCCGCCGTCCACGGCTGCTCCGCCTCGCCCTCCACCAGTCGCCAGGTGCGCCAGCCGAGCGCGGGCACCTCGGCGGCCAGGAAGCGCAGCGTCCCCCGGTCGACGGCGCTCGGCACGGGCTCGCCCCGGTCGTCGAGGACTCGCACCGACCGCATGCCGTCCGGCAGTTCGACCGTGACGAGGTCGGTCCGGTCGAAGGAGAGCGTGTTGGTCACCACGATCGCCGAGCCCGCGCCCGCCGTGGGTCCCGCCCCCGCCGTGCAGATCCGCCCCGCGAGAGCGTCCAGCGCCGCGTCGCGTACGCCGGACGCCAGGTCGTACGCCTCCCGCCAGCCACCGAGCAGGTCCAGGTACACCTGGTCGGACTCGGAGCCGGTGATCGCGTCGTGGTGGGCGCCGTAGGCGAGTTGGCGCCAGACCTTGTCGAGCGCGGCGGCCGGGTAGCGGCCGAGGCCGTGCACGGAGGCGAGCGTGGCGAGCTTCTCCGCGTCCACGGCCGCGACCTCGCCGGCTCGTTGGGCCTGCTTGGTGTCGATGTAGGAGACGTCCTTGCCGGTGTACACCGGGTTCATGTCGCGGGTCTGCGGGCTGGGCCGCCGTCCGGTGGCGGCGAGTTCGGCGCGGACGGCGTCGAGGAAGTCGCGCGGGACGGCGCAGACGAACCGGGGCCAGAGGTACTTGGCGGCCCAGGAGCGGTGGATCTCGGTGACCCACTTGTTCGGCGGGGTGTAGTCCGTCCCGACCGGCAGCAGCAGGTTCTTCGTCGCCCCGACGGGCTTGAGCTTGCGGTACAGCTCGTAGACGGCCTGTTCGGCGGTGGCGAGGTCCGGGGAGGAGTCCATCCACCAGCCGGCCGAGTAGTGGTGCGGCATGTAGTGGGTGAGCACGCCCTCGCCGCCGGGGGCGATCCACTCGAACTCGCTCGGGAACTGCATCACCCGGGCGTCGTCCTTGGCCTCCCGGAAGTTCTTCTGGATCGGGCCCCACTGGTGGAAGGGGCCGCGCGCCCAGGCGCTGCCGGTGAGGCCGGCCGCGGCGAGGTGGCCGGGGAACTGCGGGTCGTGCCCGAACACGTCGAGCTGCCAGGCGGTCCGCGGGTCGCCGCCGAGGATGTCACGCTGGTAGCCGATGCCGTGGACGATGTTGCGGATGGTGGTCTCCGCGCCGGTGAGGTTGGTGTTCGGCTCGTTGTAGGTGCCGCCGACGAGTTCGACCTGGCCGCGTTCCAGCAGCAGCCGCAGGGTCTCGCGGCGCTCCGGGTGCTGGTCGAAGTACGGCTTCAGGTAGTCGACTTCGGCGAGCACGAACTTGTACACCGGGTCCCGCAGGGCGAGGTCCAGGTGCGCGTCGACGAGGGCGAAGCCGTTGCGCTCCCACAGCGGCCGGGTGGTGGCGTCGGCGGAGAGCAGTTCCCACGGGGAGGTGTAGGCGGCCTGGGTGTTCCACCAGACCGGGTCGTAGTGGAAGTGCGAGACCAGGAACATCGTCCAGCCGGGCTCGGCGACGTCCACGCTCGCCTCCGCGACGGCTTCCGAGGCCCGCACGGTGACGGGCAGCCGCTCGCCGGGCGAGGCCCCGCCGATCTCCAGCGGGACCTCGACCAGGCCCGTGCCGGTCGCCTCGCCGCGGACGCCCGGGCCGCTGACCGTGATCCGGGCGGCCGGGCCCTCCAGCGTCACCCGCAGCACTTGGCGCGGGGCGTCCTCGGGACCGACGAACAGATCGGTGCTCTCGACGGCGGTGATGGTGACCGGCACGGGGGTGCTTCCTTTCCTCTGACAGGGCAGCGCGGGCCAGCGGGGCTACGCGCCCCAGGCCTCGAACTCGTAGATGCGGGCGGCCGGATCGCCGTTCTGGGTCGGCGTGTTGACCACCAGCCGGACGTACCGGGCGGTGGTGTTCACCGGGTGGGCGGTGGTGCCGGCCGTGTTCCCGGTGACGTCGGCGACGGTCGTCCAGGGGTCGTTCGCGCCCGAGCGGACCTGGACGGCGAAGTCACGGGTGTTGTACGAGGCGCTCTCGCCGCCCGCCGCCGCGTGCTTGACCACGAACTTCGACAGCTGCTTCGCCGAACCGAGGTCCACCTCCAGCCACTTGGCGGAGGTCAGCGCGCACCACTTGTCGCCGGTCCCGCCGCCGACGCTGCCGTTGACGGCCTTGGCCGGGCCCTCGTTGGCGTTGCACTGGCCGGAGGCGGTGGCCGGGCGGTTGAGCGCCAGGTTGACGGAGGTCGGCGGGGTGCCGTTCCAGCTGACGGTCGTGGAGGCGGCAGTGGAGCGCCTGTAGGTGGTGGACACCGCCTCGACGTCCAGTGTGGTGGCGTTCTCGTTGCCGGCCCGGTCGAGCCGCCCGACGAAGTACGCGTCGTTGGGCGTGGCGCCGAGGAAGCTGCGGCTGCCGTCCGCGTTGCGCCGGTAGACCTCGTAGTGGTGGACGTTGCCGCCGGGCGCCGCCGTCCAGGACAGCCGCAGGGACTGGCTGGAGCCGGCCGTCACGTCGCTCGCACCGAGCACGGTGAGGCCGGCCGGGGCCGCCGGGGTCTCCACCGCACCGTCGTAGAGGGCGATCTGTCCGACCCGGAGGTCGTACGCCGGGTCGCTGCCCTCGACCCGCAGGGCGATCTGGGCGACGGTGCGGCCCGCGTACGGGGAGAGGTCGAGGGTGTGCCGTTCCCAGCCGCTGCCGGTGTTGGCGCCGACGTCGACCGTGGTGAAGCTGCTCGGCGAGTCCGTGAACGACACGGCGGCCTTGAGCTTCGTGGGCCCGGCGGCCGGGGTCTTGACCACCAGGTCCAGCCTGGTGTTCGCGGCGACCGGCAGCTTGGCCTGGTACAGCCGGACGGTGTTGGCGGCGTCGAGCTTTCCGCTCAACCGCAGTGAGGAGCCGCCCTGGTAGGCGTCGGTGAAGTCGACGGACGGGGTGAGCCTGCTGCCGGTCGACTCCACCACCCAGCGGTAGGTGGGCGGGACGTCCTGGAGCGAGAGGTTGTTCCAGCCGCCGGTGGCGACCCGGGTGCCGGCCGCATTGTAGAAGTCGCCCTGCCCGGTGCCGAAGTTGGTGACGAACGGCTTGGCGGTGATCGGCGAGGATTCGGCGACGTAGCCGGCCAGCCCGGGCCAGCCCGCCGAGAGGTCGATCCGGGACGGGTCGTTGTTGGCGCCGACCCAGTAGCGGGCGTCCTTGGCGTAGAAGTCGGCGCGGTCGGTGGCGGACTTCCAGGTCCACTCCGGGCGGTAGAGGCCGAGCGAGGTGGTGTGCGGCTGCCCGGACGGGAAGAGGGTGTTCCAGTCCACGCCGGTGTTGTAGCCGTTGGCCTCGGTGTCGATGCCGGAGTAGAGCTCGTACTCGCTGCGGCCGAGCTGCCGGGCCAGCGCCCGGGAGGAGTTCAGGCCGCTCGCCGACCAGCCGAAGTTCAGGAACATCGAGTCCGAGGTGCGCTTGGAACCCTCTTGCAGGAAGGGCGAGTTGGCGGAGGTGAGGGCGTTCTGCCAGTTGACGGAGCCGGAGGTGGTCATCGCGTCGTACCACATGAACTCGGTGCCGCTCTGCGCCTTGGTGTACTGCATCAGGTTGCGCACTTCGCCCGCCAGCGCCGAATCGCCGCCGCCTGTCTCCTGGTTGATGAACCAGCCGTCGAAGCCGTAGTACTGCGCGGCCTGGACGAGCTTGTCGGCGACGGGGTAGCGGCCGCCGGACTTCTGGACGAAGTCGCGCACCCACTGGAGCTGGCCGCCGTACGCGCCGGGCGGGAAGAAGACCGTGCCGTACACCTTGACGCCGTTGCGGTGGGCGGCGTCGATCACGGTCGGGTTGGGGGCGAGGATCAGGCCCTCGCCGGCCGAACCGCCCCAGAACACCAGCTTGTCGACGTACTGCCAGTAGCCGAAGGCGTAGTAGTTGGGATCGGCGGAACCCTGCGAGGGGTTGTTGGAGGTGGGACCGAAGGAGACCAGGGAGGCGATCTTCCCCTCGCCGGCACGGGCGTTGGGGTTGGCCCGCAGCGCCGGGTCGCCGGTGCGCGGCTGGAGCGGGACGCGGGAGCGGTTGAAGCGGGCGTCCGGGTCGGTGGCCGGGTCCCAGGTCAGGATGCTGTTGGGGTACCAGTACGAGGCGAAGGGCTGGGTGCCCGAGCCGACGGTGACGGCGGGCGCCGCTGCGGGTATCGGGTCGGCCCGGGCCGCGGGGACGGCGGTCAGCGCGGCCGTCGCGAGGGCGGCGCCGAGCAGCAGGGGGAGGCGTCGTGACATGCGGTGGCTCCGATCGAGCGGAGGAGGGTGGGGGCGGGCCCGCCGTCGCGGACGGGCCCGACTGCATGCGGGCGTGCCGGTGCTGGATCGAGTGGGGGTCGCGCCGCCGCCGGGCTTCCTCGGCGCACGGAAGCGCACGGGAAGGTACGGGAACGTACGGGCGCGGCGGGGAGCGGGACGGGCGGCGGAAGCCGGACGGAGTGCGGCGGAGCGCGCCGAGCGGAGCCCGCTCGGCGCTGCGAGGCTAAACCGGTTCAGAACCGCTGTCAACGATGCGCGCAGCATCCACCCGGCCGGGGGAACCCGCGACGGAACCGGCGGGCGAACCGGCCGCAGAACCGGAAGGCGGACCGGCGGGCGAAGCGGCGACAGGACCGGCGGGCCCGGCGGGCGAAGCGCCGGAGGAGGCCTCCGGGGGGCCGGCCGGCACGGCCCCCGGCGGCGAGGTGGACTCCCGCACGGTCAGCCGCGGCGTGGGCATCTGGAGGTCCCGCCCCGGCCCGGCCTCGTCCAGTGCCGCCAGCAGGCTGCGCGCGACCTGCTCCCCGAGCGCGAAGGTGTCCCGGCTGAGCGCGGTCAGCGGCGGGTGGACGATCCGGGCGAGCACCGAGTCGTCGAAGGAGACGATGGACAGCTCGCCGGGCACCGCGACGCCCATCTCCCCCGCCACGCCGAGCCCGGCGACGGCCATCACGTCGCTGTCGTAGACGATCGCGGTGGGCCGCCTGGCCCGGGACAGCAGGGTCCGGGTGGCGGCCGCGCCCTCGGCGTCGCTGAAGTCGGTGGGCACCGACACCGCCTCCTCCAGCCCGAGCCGGCGCGAGGCGTCGCGCAGTGCGCGGATCCGCCGCTGGGTGTGCTGGAAGTGCGGCAGCCCGGCGAGGTGGGCGATCCGGCGGTGCCCGATGGCGGCCAGGTAGTCGACGATCGAGAGCATCGCCTCCCGGTCGTCGGCCCAGATCCGCAGCTGGTTGCCGCCCTTGCCGGGCCCGCCCAGCACCACCGCGGGCAGCCCGAGTTCGTCGAGGACCGGCAGCCGCGGGTCCTTGACCTGCAGGTCGACCACGATGAAGCCGTCCACCCGGTGCTCGGAGGCCCAGCCCCGGTAGACCTCGATCTCGGCGGCGGTGTCCTCGACCACCATCAGGTGCAGCGCGACCGCCCTGGCCGAGAGCACCGCCTGGAGCCCGGACAGCAGTTGGCTGAAGAACGGCTCGACGCCGATGGTGCGGGCCGGCCGGGCGATCACCAGGCCGACGGCGTCGGCCCGGGCTCCGCCGAGGGCGCGCGCGGCGCTGTGCGGGCGCCAGTTCATCTCCTCGGCGACACCCAGGATCCGGGCCCTGGTCGCCTCGCTGACGCCGGGGCGGCCGTTGAGCGCGAAGGACACCGCGCCCTTGGAGACACCGGCCCGGCGGGCGATGTCGGCGATCGTCGGTCTGCCCACTGAACCCGACTCCTTCTCTTGACATCCAAGTTTAGGCGGGAGCATAGTCCCTGGCATAGCTAGACCGGTTTAGTTAGTCAGGTTGCGGAATCCGGCACAACCCCCGAGCTCGGCACGATCCCCCACCCACCCCCAGGACCGGGAGACCCTCATGCGAAGAATCTGGGCGGCACTGACCACGACCGCGCTCGCCACCGCCGCGCTCACCGGCTGCGGACTCGGCTCCGGCGACACCAAGGACAGCGACGCGGTGGCGAGTGCGGCCGCCACCGGCGAGGTCAAGGGCAAGGTCTCGCTCCAGACCTGGGCGCTCAAGCCGAAGTTCACCGACTACATGCAGGGCGTGATCGACGGCTTCAAGAAGAAGTACCCGGGCGTCGAGGTCGACTGGCTGGACCAGCCCGGCGAGGGCTACTCCGACAAGGTGCTCAGCCAGGCCGCCGCCGGCAGCCTGCCCGACGTGGTCAACCTCCCGCCGGACTTCGCCTTCCCGCTGGCGAAGAAGGACGTCCTGCTGGACGTCGCCAAGGCCGACCCGAAGCTCGCCGAGGAGTACGTCCCCGGCGGCGTCGACGCCTACCGGTTCAACGGGTACCAGGGCACCTTCGGCTACCCCTGGTACCTCAACACCGATGTGAACTACTGGAGTTCGGAGCTCCTGACGAAGAACGGCCTGGACCCGCAGAAGCCCCCGGCCAGTCTGGACGAGCTGATCGCCCAGGCCCGGACGATGAAGGAGAAGTCCGGCGGCCAGACCTATCTGATGAGCCGCAAGCCGGGCATCGGGGACCTGTACAACATCGGCGTGAAGATCATGTCCGACGACGGCAAGTCCTTCACCTTCAACACCCCCGAGGCCGCCGCACTGCTCGACAAGTACCGCGACGCCTTCAAGGAGGGCCTGATGCCGAACGGAGTGCTGACCGACACCTACGCCGGCAACTCCAAGCTCTTCAGCTCCGGCACGGTGGCCTGGACCACCGGCGGCGGCAACTACATCACCAGCTTCGCCACCGACAACCCGACCCTCGCCCCGAAGGTCGTCTCCTCCCCCGCGATGGCCACCCCGCCGCTGTACGTCCAGGGCCTGTCCATCCCGAAGAACACCAAGAACCCGGCCGCCGCCGTGGCCCTCGCCCGCTGGGTGACCAGCCCCGAGAACCAGGCCGCCTTCGCCCACCTGACCAGCGTCTTCCCGTCCACCAAGGCCTCCGCGAACGACCCGTTCTTCAGCAGGAGCGACGGCACCAACGCGGGCGACGCCAAGGTGATCGCCTTCACCTCGCTCGCCAAGGCCAAGCTGATCCAGCCCGTCGAGGTGGACGACGCGATGGGCACCGTCATCAAGCAGCAGTTCGCGCTGGCCATCAGCGGCGACACCAGCTCCAAGCAGGCGCTGGACACCGCCGTCGAGCAGTGCAACAAGCTGCTCAAGGGCTGACCCCACCGGGCCCCACCGGGCCCCACCCGAACCCCACCGGGCCCCACCCGAACCCCACTGGGCCCCACCCCGAACCCCACCGGGCCCCGCCCGAACCCCGCCGGGCCCGCTGCGCCGCACCGGCACACCCTCCCGCGCGGCACCACCTCCCCGCGCCGGCACACCCTCCCTGCGGCGCCCCGCCCCCTCGTACCGGCGACCGGCGGCGGGCTCCCCCGCGCCCGCCGCTCCCGGGAACCGCCCGCACCACCCCCAGGCCCCAGGAAGGCACGGCATGACCCACCGGCGTTGGTTCACCCCCTGGCTGCTCGCCGGGCCCGCGATAGTCTGGCTGGCCGTCTTCAACCTCTGGCCGGCCGTCAACACGGTGATCCTGTCCTTCACCAACGCCAAGCCCCTGGGCGGCGGGCGGTTCACCGGACTGGAGAACTTCGGCCGGCTGCTGGACGACGAGCAGCTCGCCGACGCCCTGCTCAACAGCATCGTGTTCATGCTGGTCTGCCTGCCCCTGCTGACCGTCCTGCCGCTGTTGCTCGCCCTGCTGGTGCAGCGCAGGATCCCCGGCATCACGTTCTTCCGCACCGCCTTCTACACGCCGGTGATCGCCTCCGCCGTCGTGGTGGCGCTGATCTGGGGCTGGGTGCTGGACGAACGGGGCCTGGCCAACGGTCTGCTGCAGCAGGCCGGGCTGGCCGGCTCCCCGGTCGCCTTCCTGACCGACCGCTGGCTGCTGCTGTTCAGCGCGATCGCCCTGACCGTCTGGAAGGGCCTCGGTTATTACATGGTCATCTACCTGTCCGCGCTCGCCAACGTCCCGCGCGAGCTGCACGAGGCCGCGGCCGTGGACGGCGCCGGCCCGCTGCACCGGTTCTGGCACGTCACCCTGCCCGGGGTGCGCCCGACCATGATCCTGATCTCGGCGCTGATCTCGGTGAGCTCGCTGCGCGTCTTCTCCGAGCTGTACGTGCTCTCCAACGGCCTGGGCGGCCCCGGCGGCCGGGACATGTCGGTGGTGATGCTGATCCAGATGTACAGCCGCGGCTTCAACGGGCACCTGGGCTACGCCTCGGCGCTCAGCCTGCTGCTGTTCGTCGTCACCCTCGGCCCGATGCTGTTCCTGATGCGGCTGAACCGGAAGGCGGCCTGACCCCCCATGACCACCGTCCGCACGCCCCGGTCCCACGACGCGACCACCGAGCCCGCCGGCCCCACCGGCCCCACCGGGCCCGCCAGGCGCTCCCGGGGCTTCATCACCCCCTCCACCGCGCAGACCGCCGCCCGCTACCTGCTCCTGGTGCTGGTCCTGCTGCTGGTCATCGGCCCCTTCCTGTGGCAGCTGTCCACCTCCCTCAAGGGCCCCGCCGAGGACGTCTACACCCGCACCCCGAGCTTCCTGCCCGACCAGCCCACCCTGGGCAACTACGGCAAGGTCGCCGACGTCATCCCGGTGTGGACCTACGCGCTCAACTCGGTGATCGTCGCCGTGGTCTGCATCACCGGCAACGTGGTCGGCTGCACCCTGGCCGGCTACGCGCTCGCCCGGCTTCGCTTCCGCGGGGCGAAGCTCGTCCTCGGCCTCTTCCTCGCCACCCTGATCCTGCCCGGCGAGGTCACCATCGTCTCCCAGTACGTGCTGGTGCGCGGTCTCGGCCTGGCCGACAGCCTGGCCGGGGTCGCGCTGCCCGGCTCGATCGCGATGCTCAACGTGCTGCTGATGCGCACCGCCTTCGCCGCCGTCCCGGCCGAACTCGACCAGGCCGCGCTGGTGGACGGCGCCAACGTCTGGCAGCGGCTGTGGCACATCGGTCTGCCGAACGTGCGCGGGATGCTCAGCGTGATCGTGATCTTCACCTTCATCGGCGCGTGGGACGACTTCCTGTGGCCGCTGATCGTGCTCAACGACCCGCAGAAGTACACCCTCACCGTCGGGCTCCAGTACCTCAACGGCACCTTCTCCGCCAACCCCCGGCTGATCGCGGCCGGCACCATGATCGCCTTCCTGCCGATCGTCGTGGTGTTCGGCGTCTGCCAGCGCTTCTTCTTCAAGGGCGTCGAGGAGGGAGCCGTCAAGGGATAGCCCGCCCCAGGGATGGCCCACCGTCCGTACGCCCCGAACCCGTTGAGGAAGCTCTCCGATGGCCACCACCCCCCGCTTCGGCGTCAACTACACCCCCAGCGCCGGCTGGTTCCACCACTGGCTCGACTTCGACCTCGACGCCGTGCGCGCCGACTTCGACTCCATCGCCGCCCTCGGCCTGGACCACGTCCGGGTCTTCCCGCTCTGGCCGGTCTTCCAGCCCAACCGCACCCTGATCCGTCCGCGCGCCGTCGAGCAGCTGACGGCCCTGGTGGACGCGGCCGGCGAGCGCGGACTGGACGTCGCCGTGGACGGCCTGCAGGGCCACCTGTCCAGCTTCGACTTCCTCCCGTCCTGGACGCGGACCTGGCACCGGCGCAACATCTTCACCGACCCCGAGGTGCTCGACGGCCAGGCCGCCTACCTGCGCACCCTCGCCGGGGCGCTGCACGAGCGGCCCAACTTCCTCGGAATGACGCTCGGCAACGAGATCAACCAGTTCTCCGGCGCCCCGCACCCCGACCCGGACCGGGCCACCCCCGCCGAGGCGGAGGCCTGGCTGCGCCGGATGCTCGACGCCTGCGAGCAGGGCGCCCCCGGCCGGCTGCACCTGCACGCCTCGTACGACGCGGCCTGGTACCTGGACGAGCACCCGTTCACGCCCTGGCACTCGGCCCGGATCGGCGCCGCGACGGCCGTGCACTCCTGGGTGTTCAACGGCACCGCCCAGCGCTACGGCGCGCACTCCACCGCCACCGCGCAGCACGCCGCGTACCTGGTCGAGCTGTCCAAGGCCTGGGCGGACGACCCGGCCCGCCCGGTCTGGCTGCAGGAGGTCGGCGCGCCCGCCCCGCACATCACGGCCGAGGACGCCGCGCGCTTCACCGGCGCCACCGTGGAGGCCGTCCTGGACTGCCCGGACGTGTGGGGCGTCACCTGGTGGTGCTCGCACGACGTGGACCGCTCGCTCGCCGACTTCCCCGAACTGGAGTACAGCCTCGGCCTGTTGACCACCGACCGGAGGGTCAAGCCGGCCGGTGCCCGGCTCGCCGAGGCAGCCGCCGAGGCCCGCCGGTCCTGGCAGCCGCCGAAGCCGCGCAGCACCGCCGTGGTGGTCGCCACCGGCGACGAGGTCACCTCGCCCGGCCGCTCGGTCTGCGGCCCCGGCGGTTCGGCGTACGAGGCGTTCATGCGCCTCGCCGAGGCGGGCGCCCGCCCGACCGCGGTCCTCGCCGAGCGCGCCGAGGACCGCGTCCACCTCGCCGCGCGCGGCATCACCGAGGTGGTCCACCCCTGCGACGTACGTTCTCTCTGACCGCGACCCAGCCCGCAACCCAGCCCGCAACGGAGCCCGCTGACATGCACGATGACCGCACCCTGGTCGAGTCCCGCCTCAAGCGCGTCCTGGACGAGCGCATTCGCCCGGCCGTGTACCCCGAGTCCGTCCCGCTGGAGGTCGGCATCTGGACGGCCCCCGGCGAGCCCGTCCCGGTCGCCGAGGGCCTGGCCGCTCCGCGCACCCCGATCGCGGTGGGCGACGCCTGGGGCGCGCCCTGGGGCACCAGCTGGATCACCGTGACCGGTACCGTCCCCGAGGCCTGGGCCGGGCGCACCGTCGAGGCGCTGATCGACCTCGGCTTCGACGCCAACATGCCCGGCTTCCAGTGCGAGGGCCTGGTCTACCGCCCGGACGGCTCCCCGGTGAAGGGCCTCAACCCGCAGAACCAGTGGGTGCGGATCGCCGCCCCGGCGGCCGGCGGCGAACAGGTGCTGCTGCACGTCGAGGCCGCCTCCAACCCCGTCATCCTGGACTACCACCCGTTCCTGCCCACCGAGTTGGGCGACAAGGAGACGTCCGGCGACCAGCCGCAGTACAAGCTGGCCCGGATGGACCTGGCCGTCTTCGACGAGACGGTCTGGCAGCTGGTGCTGGACCTGGAGGTGCTCGGCGAGCTGATGGCCGAGCTGCCGGTGGAGGGCGCCCGCCGCTGGGACATCCTGCGCGCGGTCGAGCGGGCGCTCGACGCCGTCGACCTCCAGGACGTCAACGGCACTGCCGCGGCCGCCCGTTCGCAGCTCGAAGCGGTGCTGGCCGCGCCCGCCGTGCCCTCCGCGCACCGGATCAGCGCGATCGGCCACGCGCACATCGACTCGGCCTGGCTCTGGCCGCTGCGCGAGACCGTCCGCAAGGTGGCCCGCACCACCGCCAACATGACGGCGCTGCTGGAGGACGAGCCGGACTTCCGCTACACCATGTCCCAGGCCCAGCAGTTCGCCTGGATCAAGGAGCACCGCCCCGAGGTGTACGCGCGGGTGCGGAAGGCCGTCGCCGAGGGCCGGTTCGTCCCGGCGGGCGGCATGTGGGTGGAGTCCGACACCAACATGCCGAGCTCGGAGGCGATGGCCCGGCAGTTCGTGCACGGCAAGCGGTTCTTCCTGGACGAGTTCGGGGTGGAGAACCACGAGGCCTGGCTGCCGGACACCTTCGGCTTCACCGGCGGCCTGCCGCAGATCATCCGCAACGCCGGCTCCAAGTGGCTGCTGACGCAGAAGATCTCGTGGAGCCAGATCAACAAGTTCCCGCACCACACCTTCCTCTGGGAGGGCATCGACGGGACCAGGATCTTCACCCACTTCCCGCCGGTGGACACCTACAACTGCTCGATGAAGGGCAGCGAGATCGCCCACGCGGCGAAGAACTTCAAGGACAAGGGCGTCGCCCGGCACTCGCTCGCCCCGACCGGCTGGGGCGACGGCGGCGGCGGCACGACGCGCGAGATGGTCGCCAAGGCGGCCCGGATGAACGACCTGGAGGGCTCGGCCACCGTCCGCTGGGAGAACCCCGCCGAGTTCTTCGCCAAGGCGGAGGCCGAGTACCCGAACCCGCCGGTCTGGGTCGGCGAGCTCTACCTGGAGCTGCACCGGGCCACCCTGACCAGCCAGGCGAAGACCAAGCAGGGCAACCGGCGCAGCGAGAACCTGCTGCGCGAGGCCGAACTCTGGTGCGCCACCGCCACCTTGCGCACCGGCGCGGCTTACCCGTACGAGCAGCTGGACCGGATCTGGAAGACCGTGCTGCTGCACCAGTTCCACGACATCCTGCCCGGCTCGTCCATCGCCTGGGTGCACCGCGAGGCCGAGGCGACGTACGCGGCGCTGGCCGGCGAGCTGGAGGGGCTGATCGGCGCGGCCCAGCAGGCACTGGCCGGGGCGCCCTCGGGCGGGCGCGAGCTGGTGTTCAACGCGGCGCCGCACGCCCGCTCGGCGGTGCCGGGCGGCGGGGCCGGCGCCACCGCCCCGCCGAGCGGCACCTGCGAGGCCGTCGAGCGCGCCGAGGGCGGCTTCACGCTGCGCAACGGCCTGCTGGAGGTCGTCGTGGACGCGGACGGGCTGATCGCCTCGGTGGTCGAGCTCGCGACCGGCCGGGAGACCGTCGCCCCCGGCAGCCGGGCCAACCTGCTCCAGCTGCACCCCGACTTCCCCAACATGTGGGACGCCTGGGACGTGGACCAGTTCTACCGCAACACCGTCACCGACCTGACCGGCGTGGACTCGCTCACCGCCACCGCGTCCCCCGCCGCGGCCTCGGCGCGGATCACCCGCTCCTTCGGCTCCTCCACCGTCGTCCAGACCCTCACCCTGCCGGCCGGCGAACAGCGCGTGGACATCGACACCGAGGTCGACTGGCACGAGACCGAGAAGTTCCTCAAGACCGCCTTCCCGCTCGACGTCCACACCGAGCGCTACGCCGCCGAGACCCAGTTCGGCCACCTCTACCGGCCCACCCACACCAACACCAGCTGGGACGCCGCCAAGTTCGAGGCGTGCAACCACCGCTTCGTCCACTTCGACGAGCCCGGCTGGGGCGTCGCCCTGGTCACCGCCTCCACCTACGGCCACGACGTCACCCGCACCGTGCGCCCCGACGACGGCGGCACCACGACCACGGTCCGCTTCTCGCTGCTGCGCGCCCCGCGCTTCCCCGACCCGAGGACCGACCAGGGCCTGCACCGCTTCCGGCACGCCCTGGTGCCCGGCGCGGCGATCGGCGACGCCGTCCGCGAGGGCTACCGGATCGGCCTGCCCGAGCGGCGGGTCACCGGCAGCGCCGAGCAGGTCGCGCCGCTGGTGGAGCTGGACAACGACGCCCTGGTGGTGAGCGCCGTCAAGCTCGCCGACGACCGCAGCGGGGACCTGATCGTCCGGGTCTACGAGGCCGGCGGCGGCCGCGCCCGGGGCCGGCTGACCACCTCCTTCCCGCTGGCCGGCGCCGTCCCCTGCGACCTGCTGGAGCGGCCCTGGGACGGCACCCGCGGCGAGGTGTCCGTCGAGGACGGCGCGGTGCGCCTCGCGCTGCGCCCGTTCGAGCTGGTCACCCTGCGCCTGCGGGCGACGGCCTGACGTCTACGCTGTTCGGCGCCCCGGCCCCGCGGCCGGGGCGCCGCCCCCTACTTCCTGGAGCCCACCGTGCCGCTCACTCCGCTGTTCGCCGCCCTCGACATCGGCGGCACCAAGATCGCCGGGGCACTGGTCGACGCCGACGGACGGCTGCGGCACCGGCTCCAGCTGCCCACCCCGGCCGCCGAGCCGGGCGCGGCCGTGCTCGCCGTGGTGCACCGGGTGCTGGACGAACTCTCCGGCACGGCCGACTGGGCCGCCGTGACGGCCGTCGGGATCGGCAGCGCCGGCCCGGTCGACCTCGCCGACGGCACCGTCAGCCCGGTCAACATCCCCGGCTGGCGCGGTTTCCCGCTGGTCGCCGAGGTCGCCGCGCACCCCGCGGTGGCAGCGCGCACACTGCCCGTCCGCCTCGCCGGGGACGGCGTCGCGATGGCCGCCGCCGAGCACTGGCAGGGCGCGGCCCGGGGTGCCGGCAACGCGCTCTGCCTGGTGGTGTCGACCGGGGTCGGCGCCGGACTGGTCCTCGACGGCGCGGTCCGCCCCGGCCCCAGCGGCAACGCCGGCCACCTCGGGCACATCACCGTCGACCTGGACGGCGAACCCTGCCCATGCGGCTCGCGCGGCTGTCTGGAGGGCCTCGCCAGCGGCACCGCCATCGCCCGCCGGGCGCTCGCCCAGGGCTGGCAGCCGGTGGACGGCGACCGGACGGCCCGCGCCGTCGCCGCCTCCGCCGCCGCGGGCGACCCGCTCGCGCTCGCCTCCTTCGACCGCGCCGCCCAGGCGCTGGCCGCCGGGATCGCCGCCACGGCCGCCCTGGTGGACCTCTCCCGGGTCGTCGTCGGCGGCGGCGTGGCCGGCGCCGGGGACGTGCTGTTCACCCCGCTCGCCCGCCACCTGGACCGCTACGCCGCCCTCTCGTACATCCGCGGCCTGGACGTGCGCCGCGCCGAACTCGGCACCGACGCCGGGCTGATCGGCGCGGCCGCCCTCTGCCGCTGAGCCTCCCCGGAGCCGACCGCATGCCGCCGACCGCCCTTCCGCCACCCGCTTCGCCGCGGCCCGCTCTCCCGCCGTTCGCCCTCCTGCGCAACCCCGTCCGCCGCTACGCCTGGGGCTCGCCCACCGCGATCCCCGCGCTCACCGGCCTCGCGCCCGACGGCGGCCCGCAGGCCGAACTCTGGCTGGGCGCCCACCCGTCGGCGCCGTCCCTGCTGTCCGGCCTCGGCGGCGAGAGCGCCGGTGCCGGTGTCGGTGTCGGTGTCGGTGTCGGTGTCGGTGTCGGAGAGCAGCCGCTGGACCGGCTGATCGAGGCCGACCCGGAAGGCCTGCTCGGACCGGACACCGTACGGCGGTTCGGACCGGAGCTGCCGTTCCTGTTCAAGGTGCTGGCCGCCGACCGGGCGCTCTCCCTCCAGGTCCACCCCACCCACGCCCAGGCCGAGGCCGGGTACGCGGCGGAGCAGGCCCGGGGCATCCCGGCGGACGCGCCGGAGCGGGTGTTCAAGGATCGCGGGCACAAGCCCGAACTCATCTGCGCGCTCGGCGACTTCGAGGCCCTCTGCGGCTTCCGGCCCACCACCGCAACCGCCCGGCTGCTGGACGCGCTCGGTGTGCTGTCCCCCTGGGCCACCGCCCTGCGCGCCCGGCCCGCCGAGGCCGTGCTGCCCGAGCTGCTGCGCTCCGGGCCGCACGCCTCCGGCGGCGAACTCGCCGCCGTCACCGAGGCCCTGCGCCGAACGGCGGCCGCCGGTGGACCGTACGGCGCGAGCTGCGCCGCGTACGCCCGCCTCGCCGAGGAGTACCCCGGTGACCGGGGACTGCTCGCCGCGCTGCTGCTCAACCACGTCCGGCTCGCGGCCGGGCAGGCGCTGTTCCTGGACGCCGGGGTTCCGCACGCCTACCTGCGGGGCGTGGGCGTGGAGTTGATGGCCAACTCGGACAACGTGCTGCGCTGCGGGCTCACCCCCAAGCACGTCGACGTGGACGGTCTGCTGGCGGTCACGTCCTTCCGGCCCGGGGAGCCGGAGGTGCTGGTGCCGCGTCGGCTCGGGGACGACCCGGGCTCCGGCTCCGGCGCGGATGGTGGAACAGGCACCGGTACCGGCGTCGAGGAGGTCTTCCCCTCCCCCGCCGAGGAGTTCAGGCTCTCCCGCCTGCGCCCCGGCCCGGCCGCCGCCCGGGTCGACCTCCCCACCCCGCAGATCCTGCTCTGCGTCTCCGGGCAGGCCCGGCTGCGGACGCCCGGCGGCGCCGAACTCCCCCTTCCGGCGGGCGCGTCGGCCTTCCTGCGCCCGGGTGCCGGGCCGGTCGAACTGACCGGCCCGGGCGCGGAGCTGTTCCGGGCCACCACGGGGTAGCGGCACCCGAGGGCCGCCCGGACGGGCTCAGGCCGGCGCCGGGTGACCGAACAGCAGGTCGTAACCGTCCGGGAGTTGCTCGATCACCTGGTCCAGCAACTCCCCGGGGACCAGGTCGGCGACCGTGCTGAGCACGGCCCCGATGTCCCACTGCACCGTCGCCTGGGTCGCCCCGTCGATCCACCCCACCACGGCCTGCACGAAGCGGTCGGCGGTCAGCGGCTCGGCCGCGGGCACGGCGTCGCGCAGCAGCGAGGCGTAGCCGACGGGCAGCGCATCGGCGAGTTCGACCCGAGCGGACCCCACCAGGTGCTCACCGAGCAGGGCCAGTACGACCCGGGCGGCGTGATCCGCCTCGGCGTCGCCCCGGTACTCTCCGCGCTCCACGACGCGGGCGAGGAAGTCCTCCGAGGAGATGGTCATCGCGTCCTCCTTCCGGTCGGCGGGCTCCGGCCGGACCGGCGGCCTGCTCGCCCCTGGCCAGGAGGGGGATCGCAGCCCGTGACCACCGTGGGACGTACCGGTGCCCGTGCTGCTCAGCGTAACTCGCCCCGGCGCCTTCGGAACCGGCCTGCCGCCGTGGGCCCGCGGAACCGTGCCTGCGGACGGCCGGGACACCCGGCCGCCGGGGCTCCGCAATGCTCGGGGCTCCGGAATGCTCGGGGCGCGGGGAAGGCCGGGCGCGCGGGGAGGGCCGGGCGCGGGGAGGGCCTGGGACGCGGGGAAGGCCGGGGAGGCCGTGCGGCGGGGAAGGCCGGCCCCGGCGAATCGGCGCCGTCGTCGATCACGCCGCCGGCCCGCGGCGGGGGCTCACCCCGCCGAGGCGTGGCACCGCCTGCGCGGCCGCCGGGAGGGCGCCATCGCACCGGCGGCCGCGCCGCCCGGTACGCGCTGCGCCGGGGTCGTCGCGGTCACCGCCGCCGCGGCCACCGTCGTGGCGGCACCCACCACCGCCGGGGCCGTCACCGTCGCCGGGGCCGTCACCGTGGTCGCCGCGGTCACCGTCGTGGCCGCCAGGGCCGCCTGGGCGCGGGCCGCGTCCGCCATAAACGCCGAGAGAAAGATCCGCTCGGCCGGGCTCAGCGCCCGCGAGCGGCCGGATTCGCGGTCCCGCGCGACCACCACGGTCCGCGCCCGCATAAAGGTGAGCCGATCCCGGCAGACATTCACCTCGACCTGCACCGAACTGCGCCCCAGCCGTTCCACGGTGAGTCGCACCGACAGCGGCTCGGGCCGGTGGTGCAACTGCTCCAGGTAGTCGATCTCGTGCCTCGCGATAATGAATCCGGAGGCGAACAGCGATTCCCTCACCGCGGTTTCGTGGTGACGGAACAGGTCGTAAATCCCCTCCTGGACGTAGCCGACCAGACGGGCGTTGTTGATGTGCCCGTTCTCGTCGACGTCGCTCCACCGGGTCGGGCAGGACAGCACGTGCACGCCCGGCTGCACCGCGTTCACGGCCGGGTCAGCCCGGCACCGGCGGGGAGCAGCGCGCGCTGCAACCTGGCGTAGTAGCCGGAGTGTTCGGCCGCCATCCGGGCCGCGGTCCACCCTTCTTCGGCGGCCTCGGCGGCGGCCTGGACGACGAGGCTGTCCAGCACCGCGTCGACCGCGCGGCACAGATCGTGAACGGCGGCGAGCCGCTCGGTCACATCGGCCCCGCTTCCGGCGTTCCGGGACGGGAAGGCGGCCAGTGATTCCATCGCGAGCTGGAGATCGTCCACTCCGTCCGGCCGGTTTTCCGCAGGGAAATTCCGCATGTTTTTCTCCATGACTCATTCGGCCGTTACGGCCCAGTAGCTAGCGTTCGATTGCACCGGATCGGTGTCGACCCCCCGACCCCAAGACGCTATCCCAGCCGACCGGGGGCGACGGATGGTTTGCGGACCGCGACGGGAAACTGACCCCCATCGGAGTAGTTTGTCGGTGTACACAATATGCCCCATCAGCCGAATGCCGTCCGCATTTCGGGTGGTATCTCCGACGCGCGCCCCGAGATCGGCGCCCCGCAGTCCAAAGTCTGCTACCAGCCACTCCACCACCTCGCCTTGTACAGGTGCGTGCCGCGCAGCGACCGCGCCCCGTCGGGCCGGTGCAGGGTGATCACCGAGGTGCACCAGTCGCACGGAGCGGCGTGCTCGGGCGCCACCGTGAGCAGCCGGCCGGTGCCGGGCTCGTCACCGACGCTCTTGACGTCCCGCTCGGCGGCCGGATCGGCCAGGTGCACGGCGGTGAAGCGGTCGGCGGCCGGGTCGAAGCGCCACAGGCCGGCCGTCGTGGTCACCCAGAACTGCCCCGGAGCCGCCAGGACACCCGCCAGGTCGTGCCCGCCGCGCCCCGGCAACGGGCTGCTGCGCACCGCGGTGAGAGTGGGCGCGGCCGGGGTACCGCCCACCCTCAGCGCGCTCAGCGACGTGTCGCCGAGCACCCAGAGCAGGCCGCTCCGCCCGTCCCAGTGCACCCCGTGCGCGCCGGGCAGCGGGAACTCCGCGTACGCGGCGGCCCGCGGGCCCTGCGAGGCCGCGTACAGCCGCACCCAGCCGCCCGTGCTCGCCGCCACCGCCACGTTGCCGTCCGGCAGCAGCTCGATGCTGTGCGGGTTGACGGACGTCCCCAGGTCCGCCGCCCAGTGGACGCGGCCCACGGTGGTCTCCACGACGGCGGCCAGCCCGCCGGAGGCCGTCGTCAGCAGGTAGCGGCGCCCCTGCCGGACACGGGACTTCGCCTCGTCCGGGTTCGTCCAGCTGCGCGCGGGCGTCAGATCCGCCAACTCCGGTGCCCGGTCGGCACTCCAGCCCCAGACCACCGGCAGCCGGTCCGGCCCGCGGTAGGCCATCAGCTCCTCGGCGCTCTGCAGCACCAGCACGCTCCGCGAGGCCTGGTCGACGACCGCCACCTGTCGGCCCGGCGACCTGGCCCACGCGCCGCTCCCGGGCACGCAGAGCAGCAGGGCGACCGCAAGGGCCGGCAGGGTTCTCCTCAGCACGCCTTCACCGTCGGTGCTGCGGGCCGACTCCGCTCGGCGGCACGTCCGAACGGGCCATCGACGCGGCGGCCGCGGACCGGGCGACGCCGTCGGCGGATCCGGCTCGTTCACTGTCATCCGCACATCCTGGCCGGGCGACGGCACCGGTGGCCGGCGCCACACGGTCCGGCACGCCGGGCCGTCAACCGGGCGCTGACCGCGCTCCTCAGCGCCCGGTCGACGGGCCGGTGTTCGGCGGCCCGTGCGGCGGCGCCCCGGTGTCCGGCGGCTCGGCGCCCGGGGTCCCGACGTCCGGCGGCTGGTCGTCCGACGGCTCAGCGCCCGGCGACCACGTCCGCGACCCGGGCGATCGGCGAGGTGGTGGCCCGCCCGTCCGCCTCCTGCCGGTCGGCGGCGTGGTACGCGGCGTACATCGCGTGCACGCCCAGCCACCGCAGCGGCTCCGGCTCCCAACGCCGTACGGTGTGGCCGACCCACGGCAGCCGGGTCAGCTCGGTGTCCCGGCCGAGCACCAGGTCCCGCAGGGTGCGGCCGGCCAGGTTGGTGGTGGTCACCCCGCTGCCGACGTACCCGCCCGCCCAGCCGAGCCCGCTCACCCGGTCCAGCTCGACGGTGGCGCACCAGTCCCGGGGCACGCCGAGCACGCCCGCCCAGGCGTGGTCGATCCGGGCCTGCGCGGCGGCCGGGAAGAACCAGTCGAGGATCCGGCGCAGCTGGCGCACCGTCTCCACCTGGGTGCTGCCGTCCGAGTCCGTCCGCGAGCCGAACCGGTACGGCACTCCCCGCCCGCCGAGCGCGATCCGGTCGTCGGCGGTGCGCTGGGCGTACATGTACGCGTGCGCGAAGTCGCCCAGCAGCTCCCGGCCCTGCCAGCCGGCCTCCGCCCAGAACCCGGCCGGCAGCGGCTCGGTGGCGACCATCGCGGAGTTCATCGGCAGCCAGGTGCGCTTCTCGCCGCGCAGCCCGGCGGTGAACCCCTCGGTGGCGCGCAGCACATGGTCGGCGGTGACGGTCCCGCGCGGGGTGACGGCGCGGGGCTTGCGGTAGCCGGAGCCGGGCAGGATCGCGGTGACCGCCGTACCCTCGTACACCTCGACGCCCAACTCCCGTACGGTGCGCGCGAGTCCGCGGGCCAGTCGAGCGGGCTGGATGCGGGCGCCGTACCGGGTCCAGCAGCCGCCGAGGGTGCCGGCGACGTCGATCCGCTCCCTCGCCTCCTTCTCGCCGAGCAGCTCGACGCGTCCCTCGCCGTAGGCCCGCTCGCCCTCGACATGGGCCCGGAGGCGCTCCAACTGCGGCTTGCTGCGGGCGACTTCGAGGACCCCTCCGCGGACGATGTCCGCCTCGATCCCCTCGCTCTCCGCTACGCCGACGACCTCCCCGACCGCCTCGTCCATCACCCGCTGCATCGCCGCCGCGCGCTGCTGCCCGTACTTCCTGGCGAACGCGCCGCGGCCCGCGAAGCCGTTGTACAGCCAGCCGCCGTTGCGCCCGGAGGCGCCGTAGCCGCAGAAGCGCCGTTCGAGGACGGCGATCCGCAGGCCGGGGTCGGCCTTCTTCAGGTAGTAGGCGGTCCACAGTCCGGTGTACCCGCCGCCGACGACGCACACGTCGACGTCCCGGTCCCCCGGCAGCCCGGGACCCGCCCCGGGCACTCCGTCCGCCGCGTACCAGAACGACACCCCGCCGTTGACCGCCGCCACCGGAAACCTCCCACACCCTCGCCGACCTGCCCGGACGCTACCTCCGCGGGTCCGCCGCGGGCCACCCCTCACAGTGCAAGGATCGCCGCCGCCGATCAGCCACCCTGTCAGTCCCGCAGCAGGTCCAGGGCGCGCGTCCAGCTGTACGATCCCGGCGTGAAGTCCGCGATCCGCACCCCCATCCGCCGCAGCTTCGCCAGGCTCTCCCGGTAGGCCGGGTGCGCCGCCTGAGCCGCGCTCAGGCAGGGCTGCACGGCGACCGGGACGCCCCAGCCGTACGACTCGCAGAGGATGCCGAGGGCGAGGGTGTCCGAGATGCCCAGGGCCCACTTGTTGATCGAGTTGAAGGTGGCCGGGGCGACGACGATCGCGTCCGGGTCCGGCAGCGGCCGCGGCTCCCCCGGCCTGCGCCAGGCCGAACGGATCGGGTACCCCGTCCGCGCGGCGATCGCGTCGGCGTCGACGAGCGCCATGGCGTTCGGCGTCGCCACCACCCCGACGTCCCAGTTCCGCTCCTGCGCGGCGGAGATCAGCTCCCCCACCCCGCCCGCGACCCCCGCCGCGCACACCACGACGTACAGCACCGGCTTCCTGTCCTCGGACACCCTCGGAATCCCCACGCTCGACCCACCTGCGGACCCCAGAACAGTAAGCTGCCCGCATGGTCCGCTCCGTGGTGTTCGACATCGGCGAAACCCTGGTCTCCGACACCCGCTACTGGGTCGGCTGGGCCCGCTGGCTCGGCGTGCCGACCCACACGATGTCCGCCCTCGTCGGCGCGGTGGTGGCCCGGGGCCGGGACAACTCCGACGCCGTCCGCGTCCTGCGCCCCGGTGTCGACATCGCCGCCGAGTGGCGCGCCCGGGAGGCCGCCGGCCACGGCGAGCACCTCGACGAGACGGACCTCTACCCCGACGTGCGGCCCGCCCTCCACCGCTTGCGCGACGCCGGCCTCTGGGTCGGCATCGCGGGCAACCAGAACGCGCCGGTCACCGGCCTGCTGACCGGGCTCGCGCTCCCGGCGGACGCCATCGCCACCTCGGCGGACTGGGGCACCGCCAAGCCCTCCCCGGAGTTCTTCGACCGCGTGCTCGCCTGGGCCCCCGGCGACCCGCACGAGATCCTCTACGTCGGTGACCACCCCGCCAACGACATCACCCCGGCCCGGGCGGCGGGCCTGCGAACCGCCCACCTCCGCCGGGGCCACATCGGCCTCACGACCCGGGCCCCCGAGGCGGACTGGACGGTCGACTCGCTGACCGCCCTCGCCGACCTCCTCACGGGGCGGTAGCGGCCACGGGCCTCCCGCGGCCGTCGCACGCCACGTCCGAACCGGTCCGCACCGGGCCCGTCCCCGCGCGATGGCGGAGGCGGGCCCGTCCCCATGAGCCTCAGGCCAGGATCCGGACGGGCGGGGCGATGGAGGGCGGGGAGCACCGGGGCGTGGTGGCGCAGACGGTGAGCGGTCTCGGGTGGGGGCCGTCGAGGATCCGGACGGACCAGAGCACCGGGTAACTTCCGCCGCAGATAGAGCAGTTCGGGCGGGGCGGGGCCGCCGGCACCGGAGGCACGCCGGGCGGCATCGGGGGCACGCCGGGCGGCGGGGTCGGCGGGACGAGTGGCTGGGTCGGCGGGACGAGCGGGGGCGGCGGGGTGCCGGCCCACCCGGGGAGGTCCGGGGCGAGGGCCTGGAAGTCGTGGCCGCACTCGGAGCAGGTGTCGAGGACGGACTCGGTGCGCATGTCGCCGCAGCTCGGGCAGAAGGTGACCGGCTGCTCGTCGGCGGCGGTGCTCTCGCAGCGCACGCAGACGAAGTCGGGGTCGATCCTGGACCGTTGGAAGATCGACCCGAAGATCAGGAAGGGATTGGGCTCGCCGTCCTTCTCGTACGTCGTCTGCACGACGGAGGCGATCAGCTTGAGGCGGTTCTTGCGCTGCCGCAGCCGCTTGAGGTCCAGGTTCACCACCTTGGTCTGCCGGCAGGCGCGGCAGGTGCAGAGCGTGCGGACGGGCAGCCGCGAGCGGATGCCGAACTGGCGGTGCAGGAAGTCGAAGGCCGGGCGGTCCGCCTCGGTGACGGCCACCTCCACCGAGCCGAACCCGCCCGCACTGAGCCGGCCTTCCACCACGGCCGCCAACCGCGCGACGTCGGCCGCCAGCTGGTCCGGCACGCCCTCCGGCCGGCTGCCGATCATCACCGGGATCGCCAGCAGGGTTCGGGCGGTGGCCATGTCCATCGTGAGGTAGCCGGCCGGGGAGCGGAACACGATCCGCTCGATGCCCTCCCACAGCGCCGGGCCGGTGGAGCGGCGCCCGCCGGAGAGCCGCTCGGTGACGAGGGCGGCGACCCCGCCGACGAGGCGCTGCCCGGTCTCGTGG
Organism: Kitasatospora sp. NPDC057738; assembly: GCF_042798815.1. Lineage (NCBI taxonomy): Bacteria > Bacillati > Actinomycetota > Actinomycetes > Kitasatosporales > Streptomycetaceae > Kitasatospora > Kitasatospora sp. NPDC057738. The sequence goes on from NZ_JBHVJT010000040.1 coordinate 36,512, forward strand.
TGCCGGGCCAGCGTGTCGGCCCGGGGCCCGCCGGCCCACCACCGGGGCTGCGGGAAGCCCGCCCCGGCCGCCGGATCCAGGCCGGTGAGGGCCCGGTCGAGGGCGCCCAGCGTGACCTGGAAGGCGGCCACGTACGGGTCCTGGACACCCAGGGCGATCACCGAGACCGCCCGGTCCGAGAGGTGCAGGGACACCGCGGTGCGGTCGCCGTCGGCGGGTGCCATGTGGAGACGGGCCGTCACCGGCACCTGGTCGGGCAGCAGCATCGCCGAGCGGACGGCGGAGCCGCGCCGGGCCTCCACCACGGTGGCCATCTCCGAGGTGATCCGGAAGCCGAGCGAGCGCAGCGCGTCCACGGCGGCGACCCGGACGCGCCCGGTGTCGGCGTGGACACGGCGTTCGGCGTCGAGCGTGATCGAGGCCAAGGTTCCTCCGGAGGAAGGGAATTGGTGAGCGGAGGCGGGAGCGGAGCGATCCCGGCGCGCAACCGTAGCGAAAACACCGCGCCGGGGTCCCCCGCTACGTGCACGTATTGACCGGACACCCGGCCGGACCTGCCCGCATGCCCGGCCCGGTGCAGCCGTCTCCCGACACCCGTACCGCCCCCTTGACCGCGGCGTTCCCGGTCGCGCTCGCCGACGACGCCGAGGCGGTTCTCGCCCTCATGCCCGCTTCGCGGCTCCGGCCCGCCGGCCCGTTCCCGGTCGTCGTCGAGGGCGAGCGGGTGACCGTCCCCGGGCGTCTCTACGCCGGTCGGCGAGTACGTCCTGGAGATCCTGGTGGACATCCGGGACGAGCTGCGCCCGCTCGCCGTGCCGGGCTCCCCCGGACGGCTCGCCTACGGGCGGTTCCTCGTCGACAACCCCGCCTTCTTCGCCCGCACGCAACGGCGGGTGGTGAGCTACTGGAGCTGCTGCCACCGCAGTACCCACCGCGACTTCCGGGCCTATCCGGGCTCCACGGTCCTCGACCTCCTGCGGTCCGCCGCCTCCGACCGGGCGGGCCGCCCCTGGCCGGACCTCACGCCCTCGGGCACGGGGTGAGGTGGCGCGTCCCCGTCCTTCTCCCGGCGGGCGGGGAGGCCGTGCCTACGACTCAGGGCGCGGCGTAGCGGGTGACGTTGGTGATCCGGCAGCTGACCTTGCCCGAAACCTGCGCCGTTCCCGGGGCCTTCTGCACGGCGGCCTGGTTCGGGGCGAGGTTGCTGGTCGCGGCGGCGCCCTCGGCGACGCGCGTGCCGGAGGTGTCGGTGAACTCCAGCTGCACGATGTAGTTGCTGCTCTTGCCGCTGTGGTTGGTGATCCTGACCTCGGCCTCGGGCATCTTCAGCACGTCGTTGATCGTGCACTTGGTGATCTCGGCGTCCTTGGCGGCGTCACCACCGCCGACCGGGGCCGCGGCCGGCGGTGCGGCCGCGGGGGCGGTGTCGCTTGCGGCGGGTGCCGCCGGGGCGGGGACACTCCCCGTGGTCGCGGCGACGACGGGAGCGGTGCTCCTGCTGCTGCTGGTGCTGAGGCTGGGATCGCAGGCCGCCAGGCCGAGAACGGTGGCGCCGGCGGCGAGCAGGGTGAGGGCGGTGCGACGCATTGGTTCCTCTGGGGCGTGGTGCGGGCAATGGGAGCGACCGTAGCGAGCCCGCACTGTTCGGTGCGGACCGTGTGATGGATCTGTGACCGGTCCGGGACCTACCCGTCGGTCAGGACCGAACAGGGCGGCGGAAGTCCGCAAATGCTTTCGAGCCCACGGTCGTTGACGAACCATCAGATCTTGCTTCGACCCCAAGGCCCGGCTCGCCTCAGTGCGGCTCCACCAGGGCCGCCGCGGCGTCGGCACAGCCCCAGCTGAGGGTGACGCCGGCGCCGCCGTGGCCGTAGTTGTGGACGACCCGGCCGCCCGGGTCGGCTTCGAGGCGGGGGCCGCCGTGGCGGGCGGGGCGCAGGCCGACGGCGTGGGCGAGGACGCGGGCGTCGCGGAGTTGCGGGATGCGGGCCGTGCAGCGGGCGAGGATGGCCTCGGCGGTGGCCGGGTCGGGTGCGGTGTTCCAGTCGTCCGGCTGGAAGGTGCCGCCGAGGACGACATCGGTGCTGCGGGGGTGGATGTAGGTGTAGCCGGCCGGGTCGTCCTGGATGCGGGTCGAGCTGGGCAGTCCGGGGTTGTGGACCAGGACGAGCTGACCGCGCACCGGGTGCACGGCCGGGTCGTCGCAGAGCTTCCGGGCGCCGAGCCCGGTGGCGTTGACCACCACGGGGGCCCGGTCCAGGGCCTGGTCGAGGGCATCGAGGCGGCGGTGGACGAGTTCGCCGCCGTTGTCGGTGAACCGGCCGAACAGCCAGGGCAGGTAGAGCGGCATCTCGACGGCGGGGGCGGTGAACGACCAGCCGTCCGCGCACTCCGGTCCTCGTTCGGCGGCCGTCAGCCGGCGCAGGTCGGGGACGGCGTCGCCCCACCAGGGCAGGCCTTCCGACTGCCGCTCGTGCTCCAGCATCCGGGTGCTGCGCATCGAGACGCCGGGTACGCCGTCCGCGGCCTGGCGGGCGAACTCGGCGAAGGCGGTCGCGGACCAGTCCGCCACCCGGCTGTCGGTGCCCGTGGCGACGGGGAACCAGACGGCCGCGGCCACCGCCGAGGTCGTCGACAGCAGGCCGTCGGCCGTCACCACGACGACCCGAAGTCCCTTCTCCTGCAGGCGGATCGCTGTGGTGAGCCCGATGATTCCGCTTCCGACCACGACGACGTCCATCGCGAACCCCTCCGTCCGAGGGCCGCCGACCCGATGTCGGCGGCCGCGTCCAGGTAAGCCGGTCGCGCCCGGTCCCGTCCAAGACCAGTTCTGTCCCCGGACGATAAGGCGCGCTTATCATCGCCGGATGGACAGGCGGACGGATCTGCGGACGGATCTCCGGATGGATCTGCGCCGGATGCGCTACTTCTCCGTACTGGCCGAGGAGTTGAACTTCACCCGGGCCGCCGGCCGGCTGCGGATCGCGCAGCCGGCGCTGAGCCAGCAGGTCAAGGCGCTGGAGCGGCAGCTGGGCGTGGAGCTGGTGGAACGCACCGGCAAGGGCTGCGCGCTGACCCCGGTCGGGCGGGCGGTCGCGGAGGAGGCCCGGCGGGTGCTGCGGGAGGTGGCGGCGGCCGAGGAGCGGCTGGCGGCGGTGGTCCAGGGGCGGGAGGGGCGACTGCGGGTGGCGTACACCCGCTCCGCCCGGGGCGGGGTCTGCGACGCCCTGGTGACGGAGTTCCGCAACCGCTACCCCCGGCTGGACGTCGCCCTGCAGACCGGCTGGACCTCGCACAACGTGGCCGAGCTGCTGGCCGGGCGGCTGGACGCGGCGTTCGTCCGGCCGCCCTTGGACGTCCCAGGGCTCGACTGCCGGACCATCGCCGAGGAGGAGCTGCTGCTCGCCGTGCCGGCGGGCCATCCGCTCGCCCGCACCCGGGCCCGGATCGGCCGGCACCGGATCGCGGACGAGCCGGTGGTGCTGTGGCCGAGGGAGAACGGGCCCGGGATGCACGCGTTGATCACCGAGCAGCTGTGGCCGGGCCGCTCGCCCCGGATCGTGCGGGAGGAGCCGGACGACGAGCAGTTGCTGCTGGCGGTGGCGGCGGGGTACGGCATCGCGCCGATCCCGGAGGGCCGGGCCCGGGTGTTCCGGATCCCCGGCGTCTGCCTGCGTCGGCTCACCGCCCCGGTGCCGACGGTCACCCTGGGGCTGGCCCACGATCCCCGGACGGCGCCGCCGGCCGTCCAGTTGCTGCTCGCGATGGCCCCGTCCCGTCCGACGCCGGGAGGGAGACCCGAACGGCCGTGATCCCGAACTCTGGGACTGCGGGAGCCGGGCCAACCAGTACTGGTGGCAAAGCATCTGATGGCTCGTCGACTCCCGGCGGCCCCGGTGCCCGCCCCCGCAACCGGGCGGGGGCGGGCACCGTCGTCGGAGGGCCGGTTCAGCCGATGGTGGAGCCGGTGATCGGGGCGGAGAGCTCGACGGTCTTGCCGTTCAGGCCGGTCTTGACGAACTGCCAGCTCAGGCCGGTGATGACGCCCTTGTCCAGCGGGGCCAGCTTGGCGAAGGCGGGCTGGCTGAGGTCGATGTGGGTGGAGTCGCAGGAGGGACACTGGTCCTTCACCGGGACGGTGATGGTCTTGCCCTGGTAGCTGACCTTGACCGAAATGCCCTTGCAGACCGGGTCGTTGTTGGGGTTGGCGGTGGTCCACCAGGTGTGCGAGACGGCGACCAGCATCTGGGTGGCGGCGTTGATCTGGGTGCCGCAGGCACCGTAGCCGGCGTCGTTGTAGTAGGTGGCCTTGCCGGTCATGGGCTTGTTGATCGGTATCGCGGCGCTGGCGGAGCCCGCGGTGAGGGCGATCAGGGCGGCTGCGGCGAGCGGGGCGCCCGCGAGGATCCTGAGGTTCTTGCCGATGGCGCGCATGGTTCGTTCCCTCCGGTTGCGGTGCAGGGCATGGTCTGGCATGGGCATGACATGCGGAACTCGACACATTCGCACGACAGTTCACCAACCGAATGTCCGCCCTTGTGGAGGAAACGTATGCGCCCGCCCGCAAGGTGGTCCAGACCTCCACGATGTTGGCATGAACACAAGGCAAGCATCTTTACCAATACGGCCGAAGGGGCGAAGATGCGTGACCGCCCCGCCACGGACGGTGTTGACAGAACGTCACCCGCGTCCCCCGGAGGCCCCTCAGATGCGCACCTCGCTCGTCGCCCTGCTCCTCGGCACCGTCCTGCTCCCGACCACCGCGCCCGTCGCCGCCGGTGCGGCGCCCCGCGAGGTGAACCAGGGCTACAGCATCCCCGTCGCCGGCGTGACCGACCTCGGCGCGCTGCCCGTCCTCGGCAGCCTCGGGCTGGACTTCGCCCGCCTGCTCGGGCAGTAGCAACCCGGGCGGCGGCCGCCGCCTTCGAGCAGCCGGGCAGCCGGGCCGCCCGGCGATGGTCCCCGATCCCCCACCAAGATCCCCCCACCCGGGTTACCCTCGTCCCGCGCGGCGGCCCGGCCGCGCAGCCGACCGAGGGGGGAACGGATGATCGGGGACCTGCTGCCGGACGTCGTGGTGACCGAGGTGGCCTACGACGACCCGCCGGAGGCCCGGCTGGAGCCCGAGGAGGAGCCGGCCGTCGCCCGGGCCGTCGACAAGCGGCGCCGCGAGTTCACCACCGTCCGGCACTGCGCCCGGACCGCCCTCGCCCGGCTCGGCGTCCCGTACCGGCCGCTGGTCCCGGGCCTGCGCGGCGCACCGAGCTGGCCGGACGGCGTGGTCGGCAGCCTCACCCACTGCGACGGGTTCCGCGCGGCGGCCGTCGCCCGGGCCGGCACCCTCGCCTCCGTCGGCATCGACGCCGAGCCCGCGCTGCCGCTGCCGGAGGGCGTCGAGGAGACCGTCGCGCTGCCGGTCGAGCGGCAGCGGCTCGCCAAGCTGGCGGCCGAGCACCCGGGCGTCCCGTGGGACCGCATCCTGTTCAGCGCCAAGGAGTCGGTCTACAAGGCCTGGTTCCCGCTGACCCTGCTGTTCCTGGACTTCGACGAGGCCGAGCTGGACCTCTCCCCCGACGGCACCTTCACCGCCCGGCTGCTGGTCCCGGGCCCGGTGGTCGGCGGCCGCCGGATCGACGGCTTCGACGGGCGCTGGGCGGTCCGGGACGGGCTGCTCGCCACCGCGATCGCCGTCTCCCCCTGACGTCGCGCCGGGGTCGCGCCGGGAGACGCCACGGTCGCCCGGGCGTCTCCCGGGCGTCTCCTGCGCATCTCCCGAGCGGCCCCAGGCGTATCCCGGGCGGCCTCCTGAACCGCCGTCGGCGCGGCATATCCTCGACCCCGTGACGGTGACCTATGTGATCGACGGCAACGAGATCAAGACCCTGGACGACTTCTGGGACGTGGTCGGGCGGACCATCGGCGAGGACGGCTACTTCGGCCGCAACCTCGACGCCTTCGCCGACTGCCTGCGCGGCGGTTACGGCACGCCCGAGGACGGCGACTGGGTCATCGAGTGGCGCCGTCACGAGGTCTCCCGCCGCAACCTCGGCTACCCGGAGACGGTCCGCCGGCTGGAGCTGCGGCTGGCCCACGCCCACCCCACCAACCGGGCGCGCATCACCGCCGAGCTGGAAGCCGCCCGGGCGGGCCGGGGGCCGACGGTCTTCGACTGGCTGGTCCGGATCATCGAGGAGGAGCACCCGGGCGGCCTGCGCCTGGTCTGAGCCGCCCGCCCCGAGGCGCACGGCCCGCGGTGCACGGCCCGCGGTGCGCGGCCCGCAGTGCGTACCCCGGCCCGCCCGGCTACAGCACCTCCGAGAGCCGGACGAACCGCCGCCCCGCCGCCAGCAGTCCTGGCAGCGCCGCCGCCACCCCGGGGGCCGTGCCGCCGCCCGGGTGGTTCAGGTGGCCGATCACGATCGCGCCGGGCGGGGCGGAGGCGACCTCCTGCCGCACCTCGGCGGCCGGCAGCGTCGCCCCGCCGTCCCCGTTCACGGTGAAGCCCGCCACGCGCTGGCCCAGGTCGGCGACCACCCGGGTGGCGACGTCGTCGTAGTGCGCGGTGCCGGAGCGGAAGAACCGGGGCGGGTGCCCGAGCAGCTCCGTGAGCTTCCGGGCGTTGCCCGCCACCTCGTCGTACACCTCGCCGACGTCGCCCGTGCCGGCGATGCCGTAGGCGGAGCGGCCGGTGACCGAGAGCGGGCGGTGGACGGTGCCGTGGTTGCCGATCTCGAACAGCGGGTCGGCGGCGAGCTGCTCGAACTCGTCCGGGTTGGCGTCGATCCAGCGGGCGTTCAGGAAGAGCGTGGCCGGCACGCCGTGCGCCCGCAGGGCGTCGATCAGGTCGGCGTCGTAGCCGTTGCCGCGGGGGCCGCCACAGGCGTCGAAGGTGAGCGCCGTGGCGCTCTCGCCCTCCGGCAGCTCGGTGATCACCCCGGACACCTCCAGGCCCCACTCGCTCGGGGCCAGCGCGCCGTACCGCTCGACCGTCTCGGCCCGGGTCGGCTCGTGCGGGGGCTGCTTCGCGGGTTCCGACGCGGAGGTCGGCGCGGGTGTCGGCGCCGGCGTCGGATCCGGCCCGGGTGTCGACGCGGCGGCGGCCTCGGCGGGCCCGCCGGACGCCGTCACGAGCGGCGCAGCGGGCCCGGCAGACCCGGCGGGCCCGGCGGGCGGTATCGCGGAGGGCGAGCCGGTGCCCGACGTCCGGCCACCGCACCCCGCCAACGCGCCTCCGGCCACCACCATGAGCAGCGCCCGCCGGCTCACCGCCATGCCCGTCTCCCATCCGCGCGATTTCTCATATAAACCGATGACATGACTATGAACCGACCAATCGTCACTCCCCGCAACTCGCCCCGGCCCCCGCCCGGCCCCTCTTCACCGAGCCGCCCCGCCCCCGTGGGCCCCGACTCACCCCCGGTTCACCCGCCGGGGTAGGCACGCGAGCGACCCGCCCGCCCCGATCCGGAGGCCTCGATGCCGACCGACCCCAGCACCCCGCGCCCCGACCAGCCGACCTCCCGGCCCACCGACCCGCCGGCCCCGCAGTCGGCCGCCGGGCCCGCCCGCCGTGACCTGCTCCGCACCGGACTGGCCACCGGCGCCGCCACCGCCCTCGGCCTCGCCGCCGCCACCGGACGGGCGGACGCCGCCCCCGCCGACGGCCCCGGCGCCACTCCCCCCGACCGCACCCTCACCCTCACCGGCCACCTGCCCACCGGCGCCCCCGACTTCGTGTACCTCCCGGTCGAGGTCCCCGAGGGCGTCCGCGAGCTGGCCGTCTCCTACGGCTACGACAAGCCCCCGGTCCCGGCCGGCACCCCCGGCAACTCCTGCGACATCGGCCTCTTCGACGAGCGCGGCACCGACCTCGGCGGCCCCGGCTTCCGCGGCTGGTCCGGCGGCTTCCGCACCGCGTTCAGCCTCTCCCGCGGCGCCGCCACCCCCGGCTACCTCCCCGGCCCGATCAACCCCGGTACCTGGCACGTGGTCCTCGGCCCCTACCAGGTCGCCCCGCAGGGCCTGGAGTACCACGTCGAGGTCACCCTCCGGTTCGGCCCGCCCGGACCGCGGTTCACCCCGCACTACCCGGCGGAGCGGGCCCGCGGCCGCGGCCGGGCCTGGTACCGGGGCGACTGCCACCTGCACACCGTCCACTCCGACGGGCGGCGCAAGCCCGAGGAGGTGGCGGCCGGGGCGCGCGCGGCCGGCCTGGACTTCATCGTCTCGACCGACCACAACACCAGCGCCTCGCACGCCGTCTGGGGCCCGCTGGCCGGCCCCGACCTGCTGATCCTGCCGGGCGAGGAGATCACCACCCGCAACGGCCACTGGCTGGCCCTCGGCCTGGAACCCGGCCAGTTCGTCGACTGGCGCTACCGCTCGCGCGACGAGCAGTACCCCCGCTTCGTCCGCCAGGTCCACCGGGCCGGCGGCCTGGTCGTGCCCGCGCACCCGTACTGCCCGTACGTCGCCTGCCAGTGGAAGTTCGGCTACGAGGAGGCCGACGCCGTCGAGGTGTGGAACGGCCCGTGGACGTACGACGACGAGTCGGCGGTGGACACCTGGGACGGCCGGCTCGCCGTCGCCCTGCGCGAGGGCCGCTCCTGGCTGCCCGCCCTGGGCAACAGCGACGCCCACAGCGAACCGCAGGTCATCGGCTCCCCCCACACCGTGGTGCTGGCCGAGGACCTCACCCGGGACGCGATCCTCGACGGGCTGCGCGCCGGGCGCAGCTGGCTGGCCGAATCCTCGGCCGTCGAGGTGGACTTCACCGTGACCGGGCACGGCCGCCGGGTGGGCATCGGCGAGGAGCTGACCGTCCCGGCCGACGCCCCGCTGGACGTCCGGCTCACCGTCTCCGGCGTGCCCGGCGGGACGGTCCGCCTCCTCACCGACGAGGGGCAGATGCACCAGGAGTCGCTGCCCGCCGACGGCGCCGGCACCGTGGTCTGGCGCACCACCGCCTCGCTCGCCGCCTACGTCCGGGCCGAGGTGCGCCACCCGAAGGCGGACGGCACCCCGGGCAGGGGCAACGCGATGGGCCCGGACCTGCCCTGGGGCCCGATGGCGGCGCTCACCAACCCGATCGTGCTGCGCACCGGCGACCGGTAGGGGCCCTCGGCGGGCGCCCCGGCCGCCCGCCGGACCGTCACCGACCGACCACCGCCCCGCCACCGCCCGCTCGCCCACCGGCCTCCGAGCGCTCGCCCACCGGTCCCCGATCGATCGGCGAGCACCCCTCCGACCCGCCCAGGAACCGGATGGGGGACGACTCGGGCCACCCGTTTGGACTAGGTTGATCCCCGAAACGCATCAGTCGTAGGGACGAGGCGGTCGGTTGTCCGGATATGGGCCGACCAGCTCCTTCGCACTCCGACCGCCCCGCCCCGGCTACCCGCCCGTCCCCGGCCCGCGAAGGGATCAGCAGCTGTGAACCGTACGACCGTAGGTGGGCCGGAGCTCGGGGGCGGCCTGGGCGCCGGGGGCGTCCTCGTCCTCGTCGACCCGGCCGGGGCCGGGGACAGCCCGGTCGCGGAGCTGCTCGCCCGGGAGCTGAACCCGAGCGTCCACCTGCGGACGGACGACTTCCTGCGGGTCATCCGCAGCGGCCAGCTCCCGCCCCACCTGCCCGAGGCCGGGCGCCAGAACGCCACCGCCCTGGCCGCGGCCGCCCAGGCCGCCTTCGCCTACGCCACCCGCGGCTACCAGGTCGTGGTGGAGGCCCCCGCCGTCCCGGCCACCCTCGACACCTTCCGCCGCGAGAGCCGCGCCACCGGCGCCGCCCTCCACTACGTCGTCCTCCGGCCCGGCCCGGCGCCCGAGGACGGCGCCCACAGCCTCGACACCACCGCCCTCACCCCCGAGGCCACCGCCGACTCCGTCCTCACCGCCCTCACCCGCCGCACCCACCTCCTCGGCTGGTAGGCCTCGGCCGGTCGGCCTCGACAGGTGCCCGGGGCCGTCGGTGGCCGCCGCCCCGCCCTACGCCCCCACCACGCCGTCGATCGCCTCGCGCAGGAAGTCGGCGTGCCCGTTGTGCCGGGCGTACTCGTGGATCAGGTGGAGCATCACCAGCCGCAGCGACACCTCGGCGTCCCACCGGGCCTGGTAGCCGGTGACGTCGAGGGAGTCGGCGGCGAGCTCGATGCGGCGGGAGTGCTCGACCTCGGCCTGCCAGGCGGCGAAGGCCTCGGCGCGGGTGGCGCCGGCGGGGTCGTACGCGGCCTGGTAGTCGCCGTCCCCGGACCAGACCAGCGGCAGGTCCTCGCCGTCGATCACCCGGCGGAACCAGGCGCGCTCGACCTCCGCCATGTGCCGGACCAGCCCGAGCAGGCTGAGCGTGGAGGGCGGGCTGGAGCGCAGGCGCAGCTGCTCGTCGGTCAGGCCCTCGCACTTCAGGGCGAGGGTCGCCCGGTGGAAGTCGAGGAAGCCGCGCAGCATCTCGCGCTCGCCGCCGGTCAGCGGCGGGGCGGGGCGGTCGTCGGGGATGTTCACGGTGTCGTTCTCCTCGCGGTGGTCGGAAATCCTCGCGGACTGTAGCGAACCGTCCGGCCCGTCCGAAGGTCATTTTTTTCCGTGCCCCGCACCCGGCTGTCACATCCGTGCGCCCTGCGGTGTCTTCATGCCCGGCAACACGACAACACGGCAACACCACGACACGGCAACCGCCGAACCACCGACCCGGGAGGACACCATGGCACTGCGACTGCCGAAGGCCCAGCTGCCCGCCGAGCTGAGCGAGAACATGATCAAGGGTTTCGGGGCCGCCCTCGAACCCGTCGAGGCGATCTGGCACAACCCCGGCGTCGCCACCGCGAACCTGGACTTCTCCCGCCGGATCGCCGAGTGGGACGCGCTCGACGAGAGCCTCAAGTCCTTCGCCCACATGGCGGTGGCCGCGCAGGTCGGCTGCGGCTGGTGCCTGGACGTCGGCTACTTCCAGGCGCAGAACCGGGGCCTGGACCTCGCCAAGGCGAGCCAGGTGCCGAACTGGCGGGCCGCAGAGGTGTTCACGGCGCTGGAGCGCGAGGTGATGGAGTACGCCGAGGCCATGACCGTGACCCCGCCGGCCGTCACCGACGAACTGTACGACCGCCTGCTGGACCGGCTCGGCGCGGCGGCCATGGTCGAACTCACCGCCTACGTCGCCTTCGTCAACATGGCCACCAGGAACAACACCGCGAACGGCGTCCGCTCCCAGGGCTTCTCCGACGCCTGCGGGATCCCGCTGGCCCGGCGCACCGCCGTCGTCGACGACCCGGCCGGGGCGTCGCCGGCATGACCGAGGACCCCTTCGTCACCCACCGCGGCCTGCTCTTCACCGTCGCCTACGAGCTGCTCGGCTCCGCCGCCGACGCCGAGGACGTGCTGCAGGAGTCCTGGCTGCGGTGGGCCGGGGTCGACCGCGGGCAGGTGCACGACCCGCGTTCGTACCTCATCCGGATCGTCACCCGCCAGGGCCTCAACCGGCTGCGGACACTGTCCCGCCGACGCGAGCAGTACGTCGGCGAGTGGCTGCCGGAGCCGCTGCTCACCAGCCCCGACGTCGCCGAGGACGTGGAACTCGCCGAGAGCGTCTCGTTCGCGATGCTGACCGTCCTGGAGACCCTCGGGCCGACGGAACGGGCGGTGTTCGTGCTCCGCGAGGTCTTCGAGCTGCCGTACGAGGAGATCGCCGAGGCCCTCGGCAAGACCTCGGCCGCCGTACGGCAGGTCGCCCGGCGGGCCCGCGGGCACGTGGCCGCCCGGCGGCCCCGGGTGCGGGTGAGCCGCGACGAGCAGCAGCGGGTGGTGGAACGGTTCCTGGCGACCCTGCGCACCGGGCGGCTGCAGGACCTGATGGAGGTGCTGGCGCCGGACGTCGTCCTGATCGCCGACGGCGGCGGGATCGCGGCGGCCGTGACGGCCCCGGTGCACGGGGCCGAGGCGGTGGCGGCGCTGCTCGCGCGCACCGGGCGGCTGCCGATCGCCTTCGAGACCACCACGGTGTGGCTCAACGGCGCGCCGGCCGGGCGGATCGACATCGGCGGCGAGCCCTCGGTGGTGAGCCTCGCGGTGGAGGACGGCCGGATCACCCGCGTCTACATCGTGCGCAACCCGCGGAAGCTGACCCGGATCGACGCACCGGCCGACCTCGCCCGGTGACCGCCCCCGGTCGCGTGGTGGTGCCCCGAGCCCCTCGGAGCACCACCACGCCCCCCACTGTCCCCGGGGCCCTCCCTGATCACGTACCGTGTTCGCACCACCACAGGTTTGGGTACGTACCTCGGCGCGCCCGACGGCCGGGCGCCCACCGAGCAGGAGACCCAGCGGCCCATGGATCACAACCGCATCCCCCCGACCGTGCGCAAGACCTACGGCACCGATGATCTGGCCAAGGTCGCCAGTTTCGCCGGAGGCTTCATCAATTTCGGTTACTGGCAAGGGATCGACCTCGCCGCCCCGACCACCGAGGACCGGGTGCGCAGCCAGGAGCAGCTCTACCGGCGGGCGTTGCGGGAGTTCCCCGAGCCGCGCGAACGGCTGCGGCTGGCGGAGGTGGGCTGCGGGCGCGGGCTGGGCTCGGCGCTGGCACTGCGGGAGTTCCGCTTCGCGGGGGTGACGGGGGTGGACATCCACCCGGACCAGATCGAGCGGGCCCGCGCCGTCAACGCGAGAGCCCTGGCGACGTACCCCGATCGGCTGGCGTACACCCTCGGATCGGCGGACGAACTCCCCTTCTCCGACGGCTATCTGGACGGCGTCTTCTCCGTCGAGGCGGCCCAGCACTTCCGCGAGCTGACCGGCTTCGCCCGGGAGTCGGCCCGCGTGCTGCGCCCCGGCGGCCGGCTCGTCGTGACCACCTTCTTCACCGCCCCGGGCGCCGACATCGCCGAACGCCTCAAGATCCTCCTCGCCAGCTTCGCCGACGGCCTCGACGTCGCCCACCCCCTCGACGACTTCACCGCCGCCCTCACCCGCTCCGGCTTCACCGACATCACCACGGAGTCCATCGGCGCCAAGGTCTGGCCGGGCTTCGACCGCTACCTCGTCGACGTCGTCCCCACCGCCCACTGGTCCCGCAACTTCCTCACCGCCTGGCGCGACGGCCTCGTCGACTACCACGTCGTCACCGCCATCCGCATCTGATCCGCCGCCGGGCGCCGCGACACCCGACCCGATCCGACCCGGGCACCGCTCACCGAACCGACCCGGGCACCGCCCGGTGCCCGCCGGCCGCCGGATCCCGGCCGTGCAGGCCCGGCACAGCGGTGGGCGCTGACGGTCAAGCCCGCCGGCGCCGTCGCCACTAGCGTTCCCGGGCAGGGAGCGAGGGGCTCTCCCGGGACCGCCCGACGACATCGACCGCCCCCGTACCGTCGCGTCGTCGGGCCTCCCGACAGGGTGCGACGAGGCGGACAGGTGGTACGTCGATGACCGGGACCGACGGCGGACGGGCCGGCGAGGCCGGCGGTTCGGCCTGGTCGCCGCTGCGCCGACGGGTCTTCCGCGACCTCTGGCTGGCCCAGTTCACCTCGAACGTCGGCAGCTGGATGCAGACCGTCGGCGCCCAGTGGCTGCTGGTCGGGCACGGCGCGGCCCAGGTGTCCCTGGTCCAGCTCGCGGCGGGCCTGCCGGTGCTCTTCCTCGCCCTGCCGGCCGGCGTCCTCGCGGACCTCGTGGACCGGCGCCGCCTGCTGCTGGCCATGCAGGCCGCCATGGCGCTGGTGGCCGCCGCACTGGCCGTGCTGGCGTTCACCGGACGGCTCGGGCCCTGGACACTGCTGGCGCTCACCTTCCTCCTGGGCTGCGGGAACGCGCTCAACGGCCCGGCCTGGCAGGCGGTGCAGCCCTCGCTCGTCCCCCGGGACGAGTTGCGGCAGGCCGCGGCGCTGGGCGCGGTGAACCTGAACCTGGCACGCGCCGTCGGCCCTGCCCTGGGCGGGCTCCTCATCGCCGTCCTCGGCGTCGGCTGGACCTTCGCCGTCAACGCCGCGTCCTTCCTCGCGATCCTGGCCGTGCTGGCGACGTGGCGCCCCGGTACCCCGGCGCGGGTGCCGCGGCCGGGCCAGGAGCGCGAGCACCTGATCGCGGCCCTGCGGGCCGGCGGCCGGTACGTCCGCAGCGCACCCCGGATCCGCCGGATCCTGCTGCGCAGCGCCCTGTTCGTCCCCGGCGCCTCCGCCCTGTGGACGCTGCTGCCGGTGTCCGCGCACGAGTCCCTCGGTCTCGGTGCGGCCGGGTACGGCCTCCTCCTGGGGGCCGTCGGGCTGGGGGCGGTCGCGGGCGCGGCGGCGCTGCCCGCGCTCTCGCGACAGGTCGGCGGCAACGGCGCGCTGGCCCTCGCCGGGGCCGTCTTCGCGGGCGCGCTGGTGACCCTGGCCGTCGGCGCGGGCGTGCCGGTCGCCTTCCTCGCCCTGGTCCTGGCGGGAGCGGCGTGGATCACGGCGCTGTCCACCCTGAACGCGGGCCTGCAGGTCGCCCTGCCGGCGTGGGTGCGGGCCCGGGCCTCGGCCTTCTACCTGCTCGTCTTCCAGGGCGGCAGCGCCCTCGGCGCGCTGTGCTGGGGACAGGTGGCCCAACACGCCGGTGTGTCGGCGGCGATGCTCCTTGCGGCCCTGGTCCTGCTCGGCGGGGTGCTCTCGTTGCGACGGCTGCCCCTGCCGGGCGGCCGGACCGATCCGACGCTCTCCGAGGCATGGCCCGAGCCCCGGCTGACCGTCGAGCCGGCGCCGCAGGACGGGCCGGTCCTGGTGACCGTGACCTACCGGGTGCGGGCCGAGCGGGCCCCGGCGTTCGTCACGGCGATGCGCAAGGTGGAGTCCTCCCGGCGCCGGACGGGTGCGGTCAGCTGGGGCCTGTACCGGGACGCCGCCCGGCCGGAGCAGTTCGTCGAGACGTTCACCGTGACGTCGTGGTCGGAGCACTGTGCCCAGCACCACGGGCGCTACACCGGCACCGACCGCGCCTTCGAGACCGACGCCCGCGCCCTGCTCACTGGGGAACCGACCGTCACCCACGCCGTGATGGCGCACGACCGCGACGCGTGACGGACCCTCCGTCCCGTTCCCGCGAACAGAGCGCAGGCACGGGCACGGGCACGGGCACGACAGCATTCGTACACATCAGGACAAATCCGCTGTCCTCTCCGCTCATAGCCTCGTGGAGCGATCCCGGCCCGCCGCTCCGCGAGCGGCCTCCCCGACGACGCCGAGTACCGAGAGCACGTCCCGAGAGCACGTTTCGAGGGCACGTCCCGAGAACAAGGAGCGACATGATGACGGCAGTGGTGACGGAAGAGCAGCGCGCGCACGGTCCGGACCCGACGGCGGCCGGCACCGGGGGCGAGCCGGACCTGCACGCCATGACCCGGATCACCATGCGACCCATCGCCTCGCCGATGCCGCTGGGCTTCTTCACGGTGGCCATCTCCTCCGTCGTGACCAGCAGCCTGCAGCTCGGCCTGATCGACAGCGCCCACCGGCAGGCCGTGGCGCTCACGGTCTTCTCCGCCTTCGTGCTCCAACTGCTGGTCAGCATCCTGGCGTTCGGCGCCCGTGACGTCATCGCGGCGACGCTGATGGCCGGGTTCGCCGGAGCCTGGCTGGCCAACGGCCTGGTCACGTCGACAAATGCCCACGGCGGCGCGCAGGTGCTGGGAGTGATGAACCTGGCGTTCACGGTCTTCGCCGCCCTGATGGCCTCGGTGGCCAGGCCGAAGCGGGTGCTGTGGCTGCTCCTGATGATCGCCGTACCCCGCTACTTCGTCGCCGGCCTCCACGGCGTCTCGGGCGTGTCCTGGCTGGGCCACGTCGCCGGAGCGCTCGGCATGCTGCTCGCGGCGGTCGCGATGTACGCGGCCTACGCCCTGATGCTGGAGGAGCTCCGGGGCCGGGAGGTCCTGTGGATCGGGCGCAGCGGTCCGGTCCGCGAGGCCATGCACGCGGGTCTGACCGGCCAGCTGCAGCGGCTGGAGCAGCAGGCGGGCGTACGCCGGACCCTGTAGCCGGCCCGCCCCGTCCGACCGCCCGGATCCGACGGCGTGACGCGAATCGGCTGTGCCCCCTCCCGGAGGACCCTCGGGTTCCGGGGAGGGGGCACAGCCGATTCCGTCGTTCGGCCGCCACCCGCGGGGCGGTCGGCGGCACGGAGCGGCGCCGGGCCCGCCGACGGACGGGCCCGGCGGGTCGTCGCCCCCGACCGGTCGTCACTCCCCGCGCCCGAGGGTGACGACCGTGTGCCCGGCGGGACGGCGGATCCGGCTCAGTCGGCCACGGACCGGACGGCCTCGCGGATCACGTCCACGACCCGCTCGGGCCGGGAGAGCATGACCAGGTGCGAGGAGTCGACCTCGACCGCGGTCGCCCCGGCACGCCGGTAGCCGAACCGCTGGACGTCGGGGTTGAGGGTGCGGTCGGCGGATGCGACGATCCCCCAGGACGGCTTGTCCTTCCATGCCGCGGTCGGCGCGGCCTCACCGAACGCCGCCGCGGCGAGCGGACGCTGGGTGACGGCGAGGACCCGGGCGAGGGCGGGGTCGACATCGGCCGCGAAGATCGCCGGAAGGCGGTCGACCTCCACCGACACGTCGGTGCCCTCGCCCTCCCCGCCGTCCAGCGGGAACGGGCTGTACACGAGGGCGGAGGCGAGCTCGGAGTCGGGGAAGCCACCCTGCAGTTCGCCCAGGCTCTCCCCCTCCTCCAGCGCGTAGCCCGCCAGGTACACCAGGGCCTTCACGTTCTCCTCGGCACCCGCCACGGTGATCACCGCGCCGCCGTAGGAGTGGCCGACCAGCACGACCGGCCCGGGTATCCGCCGGACCACCGACGCGATGTAGGCGGAGTCGCCGGTCAGACTGCGGTTCGGCACGGCGGGCGCCACCACGTCCAGTCCGTCGGCCAGCAGTTCGGGGATGACCCGGGCGAAGCTGGAGGCATCGGCGAAAGCACCGTGCACCAGCACGACGGTGGGCGTGTCGTTGGTCGTCATGGCTGAGTCCTCTTCGGATCGCTGATTTCCTCGGGGCGTCCGCGGGCACGCCGGGAGTCCGGCGGGTTCGCGTGGCGGGCCCGGTCGCGGCAAGGCGCCTGCTCGGGCCGGGTATCGCCCTCGGCGCCGGTTCCGGCGCTGCCCACCAGGCTAGGAGCGCGTGGCCCCGGGGCCTGTTCCCCCGGCGCACCGGGTGCGGTCGGTCCGCGCACCGTCGCGGGCGGGCCTGCTCCGCCGACCGGCCGGGGGATGCCGGCCGGTCGCGGCGCGCCGCCCGGGCTCACCAGGAGCGGCGGTGCAGCGCCATGTGGACGGTGTCGACGGCCTGGATCAGTGCGGCCCGGGTGGTGCCCGTGGGATGGATCCCACCGACGAGCAGGAAGCCGTGCATCACGCCCTGGTAACGCGTCGACACCACCGGCACACCGGCCGCCCGGAGCCTGGCCGCATAGGCCTCGCCCTCGTCCCGCAGCACATCGGCCTCCGCCGTGACCACCAGCGCCGGCGGCAACCCCACCAGCTCCTCCAGCGACGCCCGCAACGGCGCCGCCGTGGCCCGCGTACGCAGCCGCGGTTCGGGCAGGTAGTCGTCCCAGAACCGGCGCATGTGGTCACGGTGCAGGAAATAACCGCTGGCGAAACGACGGTACGAGGCGGTGTCGAAATCCGCGTCGGTGACGGGGTACAGCAGCACCTGCTGCGCCAGCCGCACATCGCCGCGCTCACGCGCCAGCAGCGTCAGCGCCGCCACCAGATTGGCCCCGGCGGAATCACCGACAGCCGCGATCCGCTCCCCCTCCAGACCGATCCCACGACCGTGCTCCTGGATCCAGCGGGCCACCGCGTGACACTGCTCGACCGCCACCGGGTAGCGGGCCGCGGGCGCCCGGGCATAGTCGACGTACACGACCGCCGCGTCGGTGCCCAGAGCGAACTCCCGTACCAAC
The DNA here is from genome assembly GCF_042798815.1 of Kitasatospora sp. NPDC057738. Taxonomy (NCBI): domain Bacteria; kingdom Bacillati; phylum Actinomycetota; class Actinomycetes; order Kitasatosporales; family Streptomycetaceae; genus Kitasatospora; species Kitasatospora sp. NPDC057738. Next base: position 54,430 of record NZ_JBHVJT010000040.1, read on the forward strand.
CGCGCATAACAGGCGGCATCGCCCAACGACCAGCCGAGACCGGGCACGAACAGCACCACCGGACTCGGCTCGACGGCACCGACCGGCCTGGTCACCCGAACCCGCACCCGCCCGGTCGGCCCGCACGGCAGCACGAACCACTCCGACGTGGTGCCGTACGGATCGTCCTCGTCCTCGTCCGCGCTGATGCTCGGCAGGCTGTCGAGAGCGAGGAAGGAGAGGTCCGGCAGCTCCGTCCGTGCCGCTCCGGCCCGGGTGTCCAGGAACTCCTGGAGTTCCCGGTCGAGCACCGGTCGCCGGGCCGGGGAGGGAGTGGGGTCGGACAACTCTTCGCTCCTGGCGTGATCGGAAGGGCCTGACCGTGCGCGGGGAGCACACCACGGCCGGGCGCGCCCGGCCGGACTTCCTCAACCGGCCCGGTGGCGACCGTCTCGTTGTCCATCCGGTCCGGTCTCCTGAATCGGGAGATTCACAGACCGTACACGACCCGGCCTGGTGGCGTCATGGATGAAGTCCGCGACGGCCGTCGGCCGGGAGAGGGCCACACTGTGGGAGGCGCCGGGCAGTTCGAGGACGGTGGCGCCGGCCCGCTGGGCGGTGAAGCGCTGGATCTCCGGGTGCAGCGCCCGGTCGGCCCCCGCCACCAGGGCCCAGGAGGGCGTGGTGCGCCAGGCCGCCGCCGTCGGCGCGTCGCTGAACACCCGCTCGGCGACGGGGCGTTGGAGTGCCGCGAGCACCTGCGCCACCTCCGGGTCGAGGTCGGCGGCCATCAGCGACCGGAAGCACTCGGCCGGCACGGTCAGCTCCGGCTCCCGCCCGGTGCCGCCGGTGGGCAGCTCCGTGCGCCGCAGCCGGGGAATCAGCGGCGCGGGGGTGAAGCGCTCCGCGAGCGCGTCGAAGCTCTCCCCCACGTCGGGCAGGTAGGCGGCCACGTAGACCAGCGCCAGGACGTTCGGGGCGGCGGCCCCGGCCTCCGTGATCACGGCGCCCCCGTAGGAGTGGCCGACCAGGACGACCGGGCCGTCGATGCCCGCCACGACGGCGGCCAGGTAGGCGGCGTCGTGGGCGAGTCCCCGCAGCGGGTTGGCGACGGCGAGGACCGCCAGGCGGCGCCACTGGAGCTCGGCGATGACGCCGAACCAGGTACTCGCGTCGGAGCAGCCGTCGTGGACGAGCACGACGGTGGGCCGGGTGGGGGGCATGGCGGCCTTTCGGACGGCGCCGGACGTCCGGGCGCGAAGGACTGCGGGGACGGGTTCGGAAGGGTCGGCGGTCGTCGAGCGGCAGCCCGCGCTGACGATTCTCCCGGCGTGCCGACCGGCTGACCACCGACCGACGTAGGGATCGCCCGGCCGAACTTCATCGCTCTGTAGCAACGGCCCACCGGCCCTGCCGGCCGACAGGGCCGACCCGACCGGCAGGCCTCCGGCCGTGGACGGCGCACGCGGCCCGCGATGGGGCCGCCCCGCACGGCGTACCCTCGGGGAGCCGCGAACGGCGGCAGGGCGGGGTCGTCCCTCGGCACGGGCCGAGCCCGGCCCCGGCAGGCGAGCACGGAACGGGAAGGCGTCCATGGCAGGGTCAGGCGGTCCGCTGTCCCGTGGCGGCCTGCGCGGCCGGGAGGCCGAGCTCGAACGGCTCCAGGCGCTGATCACCTCGGTGGCCCGCACCGGAAGCGGCGGACTGGCCCTGATCCAGGGGGAACCGGGCATCGGCAAGACCACCCTGCTCGCCGAGGCCGCCGCCAGGGCCCGGGCCGCGGGCTTCTCCGTGGGCGTCGGCAGGGCCGACGAGCTGCACCACGTCGTACCGCTCTCCTCCCTGGCCACCGCCGTCCGGCACGGCGAGCGTCCACTGCTGTCCGACGACGCCTTCGCCGACCTCGCCCGCCATCACGACCAGCGGATCTGGCTGGTGGAGCGTCTGGCCGAGGCCGTCGAGGCCAGGGCGGGCGGCGTTCCGGTGCTGGTCGGCCTGGACGACGTCCAGTGGGCCGACGCGCTGAGCCGGTTCGCCCTGCAGCAGCTCCCGACCCGGCTGCGGAGCTCGCCGGTGCTGTGGGCGCTGACCTCCCGTCCGGAGCCCTCGGGCCCGGCCGAGGAGATCGTGACGGCCGCGACCGGCGGCCTCCCGACCGTCACCGTGACCCTGGGCCCGCTGTCGGGCGCGGCCATCGGCCAGCTGGCCGGCGACACGCTCGGGGCGGCGGTCGACGGACGGGTGCGGGAGCTGTTGGACGGAGCGGGCGGCAACCCGTTCCTGGCGGTCGAGATGCTCGTGGGTCTGCGCGGCGCCGGGTCCTCGCCGGAGGCCGTGCCCCCCGGGCTGGTGGTGGGTGTGCGCGGCAGGCTCAGGTCGCTGCGGCCCGACACCCTGCGCTTCCTCCGGATGGGGGCGGTGCTGGGACGCTGCTTCGGCTTCGAGGACGCCGCCGCGCTCTGCGGCCGGTCGGGCGCCGACCTGGTCCCGGCGCTGGAGGAGGCCGTGCGGGCCGGGCTCCTGGACGACGACGGTGACCGGCTGGTGTTCCGGCACGATCTGCTGCGCCAGGCGGTCTACGCCGACATCCCGCCGTCGGCCCGGAAGGCCCTGCACCGCGAGGCCGCCCGCGGCCTGGTCGCCGCGGGCCGGCAGCCGATCGACGCGGTGCCGCACGTCCTCAGGGGTTCGCTGCCCGGGGACGAGGAGGCCGTGGCGCTGCTGCGGCGGGCGGCCGAGGACGTCCTGCCGGTCACACCGGGCCCGGCGGCCGACCTGATGACGCGCGCCCTCGACCTGGTGCCGTCCGCGGGGCCGCTGCGGTTCGCCGTGGGTGAGCAGGCGGTCCTCTGCCTGACCCGGGCCGGCCGGAACCGGGAGGCGCTGTCGACGGGTGACCGGCTGCTGGCCGAGCGACCGCCGCTGGCGACCTTCGGCCGGCTCCAGGCCGCCCTCGGCGGGACGCTGTGGACCATGGACCTCGCCGACGAGCTGCGCCGCCGCGCCGAAGCCGCCCTCGCCGTGGGGGGCTCCGCCCCGGAGGTCCGTGCCAGGCTGGCCGCCCAGCGCGCACTGGCCCTGTCCCGGGGCTCCGACCTCGTCGCGGCGCGCGAGGCCGGCGAGGCCGCGCTGGGTGACGCCACCGCGGTCGGTGACCGGGAGGCGCAGGTCCTCGCCCTGTCCGGGTTGGGCGAGATCGCGCTGAACGCCGGTGAGAACGCGGTCGCGCTGGAGCGCTTCGCCGCGCTGAGCGCCGTCGATTCCGCCTTCCTCCCCGAGGAGGTCGTCGCGCACCTGCACATGGACGACTTCGCGTCCGGCGAACGCCTGCTCCTGCGGGCGGCGGACGGGGACGGGGCGACGCGTCAGGCCATGCTGCTGTGGGCGCAGGGCCAGCACGACCTGGGAATCGGCCGGCTCGACGACGCCGATGCCGGCTTCGTGACCATGGAGCGCCTGGAGGACGAGGTGCGGGTGCCCGTCCAGCAGGTGAACGGTCGTGTGATCCGCTCCCGGATCGCCCTGCTGTGCGGCGACCGGGAGGCGGCGCGGGAGCACCTGGTCGCCGCGCGGGAGCGGCTGGCGGTCAAACCGAACCCGGGCAACACGGCCGCGGTGCGGTTCCTGGAGGCGGTCCACGCCGAGGCCGACGGGGACACCGGGCTCGCCGTCGACCGGATCCGCCGTGTCCAGCGGGAGGGCTCCTTCATGCGGTGGCGGCTCCTGCGGGACTGGGTCGATTCCGCGATCCGCATGTCCCTGCGCGGCGGGGAGCGCGAACTCGCCGAGGACCTGGCCACGCAGGCCGAGGCCCACGCCGCACGCAACCCGGCCGTGCCGACCGCCACGGGCATCGCGGCGCACGCCCGCGGGCTCGTGAACGGTGATCCCGCCCTGCTCGAACACTCCGTGGAGCTGCTCGGGGCGAGCCCCCGCCCGCTGGTCCGGGCCGCCGCGTACGCCGACCTCGGGCAGGCGCTCCTGACGGCGGGACACGCGGAGCGGGCCGCGGCCGCGCTGGCCCGCGCACGGGAGACGTTCGCCGGGTCGGGCGCCCACGCCGCGGCGGCACGGGTGCCGCGGGCTCGGGAGGGTGCGGGCACCGGCAGTCGCGGGGCGGCCGCCGCGCGTCGCCCCGTCCAGGGCTGGGGGGCCCTGACGGCCTCGGAGCGGAAGGTCGCGGGCCTCATCGCCCGGGGCCACACCAACCGGTCGGCCGCCGAGGTGCTCGTGGTCTCCCCGCACACCGTCAACACCCATCTGACGTCCGTCTTCCGCAAGCTGTCGATCAGCTCCCGGGTGCAGCTCGCCAACCTGGTCGCGGCCCTGCCCGACGGCTGAGCGGGGCGCGCGGCCCGGGTGTCCGGCGCTTCACGGCCCCGCGCACGCCGTGGTGCTGCCGCGGCCCGAGGCCGTGGTGGCGATGGTCCGGGAGGCCACCGCGCACACGACGGGCACTCCCGGGGGTGTTTAATATGCGTTCGGACGGAAGGGACCGGTCGGGCCGCTACGACGCCCCCGGAATCCGCCCCCTCGCACGACCGACCCCGGTCGCCCCGTCGCCCCGTCGCCCCGTCGTCCCGTCACCCAGTCACCCGGCAAAGGCACCAGCATGATCCCACCGGCCAGCTCGTCGGTGCGGCGGATCGCCGCGCTCCTGACCGGGATCCTCGCCCTGGTGTCCGCCGCCGGGTGCGGTGACCCGACCGGTTCCAGGTCCGCCGGGGGTGAGGTGACCTCCATCACCGCGCTCGACTACTACACCGACGAACCCGAGCACGCCCAGTGGGGCGGGATGCTCACCGAGTGCGGCAGGACCGCCGGGGTGGAGGTCCGGCACACCAGCGTTCCGGGGGCGTCCCTCGTCCCCAAGGTCCTGCAGCAGGCGTCCTCGCGCACCCTCCCCGACCTGCTGATGCTCGACAACCCGGACCTGCAGCAGATCGCCCGGACCGGCGCGCTGACCCCGCTGGACGACTACGGCATCGACTCCGGCGGCTTCTCCGAGGGCATCCTGTCGGCGGGCACCTACCAGGGATCGGTGTACGGGCTGGCCCCCGCCGTCAGCACCGTCGCCCTCTTCTACAACGAGGACATGCTCGCCGAGGCCGGCGTCGCCGTCCCTAGGACCTGGGACGAACTGAAGGCGGCGGCGGCCGCGTTGACCCGTCCCGGGCGCTACGGGATGGCGGTCGACGCCAACCCCACGTTCGAGGGCACCTGGCAGTTCCTGCCCTTCCTGTGGTCCAACGGCGGTGACGAACGGCAGTTGGACACCCCGCAGGCCGCGCAGGCGCTCCAGCTCTGGGTCGACCTGGTGAACAGCGGATCCATGTCCAGGTCCGTGCTGAACTGGACGCAGGCCGACGTCCACGACCAGTTCGTCGCCGGGAGGACGGCCATGATGATCAACGGCCCATGGCGGATCCCGGCCCTGAACCAGGAGGGGAACCCGCACTGGGGAGTGGCCCCCGTGCCCGTCCCCCGGCTGGGGCAGACCCCGGTCACCCCGCTCGGCGGTGAGGTGTGGACGGTCCCGAAGGGCGCTTCCAGGGCCCGGCAGGAGAAGGCCGCCCAGGTGCTCGCCTGCCTGAACACCCCCTCCAACATGCTCACCGCGGCCGAGCAGCACTTCACCGTGCCCTCGCGCACCGCGGTGGCCGCCCGGTACGCCGAGGCGGTCCCCTCGATGGGCGCGTTCGCCAGGAGCGTGGAGGCGGCACGCTCGCGCACCGGCGAGCTCGGCGCCGCCTGGCCGAAGGCGGCGACGGGGATCTACACCGCGGTCCAGTCCGCGCTGACGGGTGAGCGGACACCGGAGGAGGCCCTCAGGCATGCGCAGCGGATCGCGACCGCCGGCTGACCCCGTCCCGGGGCGCCTGCGGGAGCGAACGGCGCGGTGGCTGTTCATCGCGCCCGCCGCGGCGTACCTGTCGCTGTTCTTCGGCTACCCGCTCGTCAAGAACCTCGTGACGAGCTTCCAGCACTACACGGTCACCACCTTCTACACGGGTGACGCACCGTTCGCGGGGCTGCGGAACTACGCCGGAGTCCTCTCCTCGGACCAGTTCCCCCGCACGCTGCTGACCACGGTGCTGTTCACCGCCGGCTCGGTCCTGGGGCAGTTCGCCGTCGGCCTGGCCCTCGCCCTGTTCTTCCGGCGCGGCTTCCCGCTCGGCGACGTGCTGCGGGCGCTCCTGCTGCTGCCGTGGCTGCTTCCGCTGGTCGTCTCCGCGACCGTCTGGAAGTGGATGCTCGACCCCGACACCGGAGTCGTCAACGCCGCACTGCGCGGCCTCCACCTCTCGTCGTCCGGCGTCCCCTGGCTCACCGGCGGCTCACAGGCGCTGGTGTCGGTGGTCCTCGTCAACACCTGGGTCGGCATCCCCTTCAACACCGCGATCCTGTACGGCGGTCTGCGGGACATCCCCACCCACCTGTACGAGGCGGCGGAGCTGGACGGCGCCGGTCCGCTCGCGTCGTTCCGCCACATCACCTGGCCGCTGCTGCGGCCCGTGGTGAACGTCGTCCTGGTACTGGACGCGGTCTACACGCTCAGGGTGCTGGACATCGTCCTCGTGGTGACGGGCGGCGGGCCGGCCAACGCCACGGAGACCCTCGCCACCCAGTCCTACGAAATGTCCTTCCGGCAGTTCGACTTCGGGCGCGGCGCCGCGATGAGCAACCTGCTCGTCGTCCTGTCGCTCGTGTGCGCCCTCGCCTACCTGCGCGCCGGGCGACGCGCCAGGAACGACCGGGAGGCGACCCCGTGAGGCGCGCGCCCCGCCGCCGCGGCCCGCTGTCCACCGTCGTCGGGATCGTCCTGCTCGCGCTGATGCTGTTCCCCGTCTACTGGATGGTGAACGCCTCCCTCCAGCCGACCGGCAACACCCTGCGAGGAGGGTGGTTCCCGCTCCGTCCGGACCTCGGCGGGTACGCCACCGCGCTGCGCGACCAGGGGCGCAACCTCGTCACCAGCCTCGTCGTGGCCCTCGGCAGCGTGCTGCTCAGCCTCGCGCTCGCCGCCCCGGCGGCCTACGCCCTGGCCCGGTTCCGGCTGCGCGGAACCGACCTCGTGCTGCTCGGCATCCTGATCACCCAGACGGTGCCGGGCATCGTCGTGGCCAACGCGCTGTACGGCGCCTACGCCGACCTGGGGCTCCTGAACTCCTGCCTCGGGCTGATCCTCGCCGACTCCACCGCGGGCGTCCCCTTCGCGATCGTCCTCCTGCACACGTGCATGCGGAGCATCCCCGGGGAGATCGTCGAGGCCGCGCAGCTGGACGGCGCCGGCCGGCTGCGCGTCCTCCGCTCCGTGGTGCTCCCGCTGAGCAGGAACGCGCTGATCACGGCCGCCGTCTTCACCTTCCTGTTCACCTGGGGCGACCTCCTCTTCGCCCTCACGCTCACCACCACGGGAACGGTCCGGCCGGTCACGCTGGGCGTCTACCAGTACATCGGCGCCCACACGAACCAGTGGAACGCCGTCATGGCCACCACGGTCCTGGCCGCCGTTCCGGCCGCCGTCCTGCTCGTCGTCGCCCAGCGCTTCGTCACCACCGCGGCCACCGACGGAGCCCTCAGGTGAGCGGCGATCGCGGTCGGCCCGGCCCGTCACCGACCCGCGGACGGCCACCGGTCCGCCGCCCCGGTGCCGGTTCCCGGATCTGGTAGGTTCACGCGATGCTCCGCCGCGCCCCCCGCTGGCATGGTGTTCCGAAAGGCACAGCTGTCGGGAGGTCGGAGAACCATGGCGCCGGACGTTCGGGAGAGAGGCGCCTGCGACGACAGCGCCACCGCGACCGCGTCGCTCTCCACCGCCCCGCTGTCCGCCGCCGCACGGGCGGAGGCCTGGCACGAAGCGGTGTCCCACACCTTCGTGCCGATGGCGGTGGACCTCCTGGAGAAGGTGCCGTCGCCCGGAACGATCGTCAGCCGCCGGCTGGGTCCGATACGGATTTCGAGGATCCAGGCGGGACCCCAGGTGGTGACGCGCGGCAGGCGCATGATCGCCGCGGACGACCCTCCGACCCTGATCCTGAGCCTCCAGGAGCGGGGCACCGCGGTCAAGGAACAGGACGGGCGGGAGACGGTCGTCCGGCCCGGCGAATTCTCCGTCACCGACTCGTCCCGGGTGTTCCGGAAGCGGATCGACGAGGGGTTCGTCCTCACCTCCTTCCACTTTCCCCGGGAGGAGCTGGACGTGCCGGAGCGGGACCTGCGCGGGCTGACCGCGACGGCGTTCAGCGGCACCGGGGGCAGCTCCGCACTGGTGGCGACCTACCTCGCGCAGCTGGCGCGCCAGGCGGCGGGGCTGGACCACGTCGTCGGACGCCGGGCGGCATCCACGGCGCTCGACCTGCTGGCGATGCTCGTCGACGAGCGGGGCGGGCGCACCCGGCCGCAGAATCCGCAGAGCGCGGCCTCCTTGGAACGGGTCAAGGAGCACATCCTGCGGAACCTCCGTGATCCGGACCTGTCGCCGTCCGCCGTCGCCGAGGCGAACTTCATGTCGGTGCGCTTCCTCCACAAGCTGTTCCAGCAGGAGGGCGTCACCCTCGGCACCTGGATCCGGACCCAGCGGCTGGAGCGCTGCAGCCGGGACCTCGTGCGGCCGATGGCCGAGGAGCTCGGGGTGGCGGGGATCGCCCGCCGCTGGGGCTTCGCCAACTCCAGCCACTTCAGCCGCGCCTTCCGCGAGGCCTACGGCGTGTCACCACGGGACTGGCAGGTCGGCGTCAGGCCGACGGAGTGACGCCCCGCCGACGTAAGGGCGAGAGACGTCCTTGACCGTCCTGGGGGACGTCCCGGACAGGACCTGCGTCGGGGAGGGGGTCGAGCCCGGTGGCGGCCGCCGTCATGGCAACGGCGGCCGCCCGGAGCCCGGAGCGAGGACGGGTCAGCGTCGCAGGGTGGTGACGGTGAGGCCCGGGGCGGAGCGGATCTCGGCCTCGGTGAAGCGCTCGGTCACCCACTGCTTGCGGGCGTAGGCGCGGGTCTGGTCGGTGAAGTGGGAGGACGTCGGGTCGGCGGACTCGCCGTAGGTGAGCAGCGTCCGGGTGCGCGGGCCCCGGTCGGTCAGCTCGGTCGCCATCACGAAGGTGGCGCCGTGCGGGACGCTGCGGACGTCCGTCGGGTAGGTGCCGCCGCCGGCGCCCGAGTCCGGTCCGGCCGTGACGACGTTGAAGCAGCCCAGCTGGTGGGAGCAGCCGTGCAGCGGGATGCCCGCCCAGCGCTGGACGCTGCCGATCGGGGCGTCCACCGGCAGGCCGCGGCTCGCCAGGTCCTTCACCGCGTCGGCCAGCGCGCGCTGGGCGACGGGGTTGGCGGCGTCGATGCCGCGCGGGGTGGTCAGCGGCCGGGCCGGGTCGGCCGGGACCGTCTGCCAAGCGGTCGTGCCGGTCTTCGCCAGCGCGTCCCGGTACGCCTGCCAGAGCACGGTGCCCCGGCTGTCGGCGTCGGCCCTCGTGTCCCAGGCCGCGAGCGCGCCGCACGCCGGGCGCACGTCCACCCGGGTGCCGTCGGACGCGGCGATCTCCGGGTGGGCGCGGCACAGGGCCACGGCGTCGTCGCGGTCGAGTTCGGCGCTCTGCACCCGGTTGCCGAACATCGTCGCCTGGAGCGAGCCGAGGGTGAAGCCGGGGGCGCCGAGGCCGTCGGTGCCGGCCCTGCGGTCGGCGATCATCCGCAGGCTGAGCTGGGTGCGCAGCATCCGCTCGGAGGCGCCCCGGTAGACGGTGGGCAGGCCGGTGATCGGCGCGTCCGCGTTGGTCAGGTACGGGCCGTTGTTGGCGTTGGCGACGTAGTCGGTGCGGGTCAGTGCCGGGTGGTTGGCGGGGCCGAAGACGCCGGGCACGAGCGCGTCCGGGTCGCGGCCCGGATCGCAGGCGGTGGTCGAACCGTCCAGCACCGGTCCGATGGCGGTGACCGCGGCCAGGCAGCGGCCGAGCTGCTCGTCGGGGAGGTGCGGGACGGCGGAGGCGTCGGTGAACCAGGTGGTGCCGCTGGAGTCGACGGCCGTCGTGTACACCCAGGGGAGGCCCTGGTAGGTGCGCTGGGCCTGGCGCAGCTGGTCGAGGTTCTGGGCCCGGCCGATCGCCAGCCACTGGTTCAGGGAGCGGAGGTTCTCGGCGTTGGCGTCGCCGAGGGTGTAGGCGTACTGCCCGGTCCAGCCCTCGGAGAGGACGTAGCCGAGGCGGGAGCGGTAGACGGTCCGGTCGACGGTGGAGAGCGTCCCGTCGGCGGCCCGGACGGTGATCCTGACGGCCTCCTGGGCCATCCGTTCGACCTTGCCGTCCACCAGGTACGCGGTCGGGTCGCCGGGCACCAGCGTGAGCCGGTGGAGGGCGTAGTGGTCCGCGTAACTGGTGGTGTGGCTCCAGGCGAGGCCGCGGGTGTGGCCGATCTGGAGGAACGGGATGCCGTACAGTCCGGCGCCGGCGACGTCCAGGACGCCGGGGATGGTCAGCTGGGCCTGGTAGAAACGCTGCGAACCGGCCCACTGGAGGTGGGGGTTGGCCAGCAGCAGGCCGTTGCCGTTGCGGCTGGCGTCGCGCCCGATCGCCCAGGCGTTGCTGCCGAGTTCGGGGTTGTCGGCGGAGCGGCCGGGAGCGGCGATCCGGGCCGGGGCCGCCCCGGCTCCGGACGTTCCCTCCGCGGTCGCCCCGGGGGCGAGTCCGGCCCCGGCACCCGGGACGGCCGTGGCGATCTGCTGCTTGGCGGCGGAGCTGCCCGCTTCGGTGTTGACGTCGTAGAGGATGTTCCACAGGTCGTCCGCGGTGATCGGCCCGACCCAGGCCTTCCCCCGGCAGGACGGGTCCGGGAGGTGGTCCGCGCCGGTGTCGCCCAGGTAGCGGTTGTACCCGGCGACGTAGCCGTCCACCAGCTGCCGCGCCTCGTCGGTCGGGCCGAGCGGCGCGGGGGCGGCGAGGAGCCGCCGCACCGTCCCGGTGCCCAGCACGCCCCGCTGGTAGGTGTCGCTCACCAGGTTGGTCACCAGGTCGACGGACCGGGCGTCCGGGCCGAAGTGGCGCGAGCGCTCGCCGCGCACGGTGACCACCTGGTCGGCGAGCTGGCACAGGTTGTCCTGGGCGAAGGCGTACCCGTAGCCGTAGCCGAGGCCGCCGAAGTCGCGGGCGACGACGTGCGGGACGCCGTACTCGGTCCGGCTGACCTTCGCGGTCCAGCCGCCCCGGTCGAGGTCCAGGCCGGCCCCGGGGTCGCCGTCCGCGGCCCGGGCCGCGGTGGGCACCAGGGCCGCCAGCAGCGCGGACGCCAGTCCGACCGCCACGGCCGCCGGGGTGAAACGCCTTCGGATCGCGCTGAACTGACGCTCTCTCATGTCTTCCGTTCCCGTCATGGGCCCCACGCTGACGCCGTGGCGCCCGGCCGGTCATCCCCCCTCGGGACGACCCGTCCTCGGCCACCCGGCTGATCCGTGCACGTCTCGGGTAGGGGATGGTCCTTGCCCGCACCACCTCTACGGTCGGGCGATGCGGTCCGTGGATCATCAGGGTCCGGCGCTCCGGCGGAGCCCTGCCGCCCGAGCGGGGCGGGGGGGCGACGAGAAAAAAAAGAGGGACAAACAACAAGGGGAGAGGGAACCGGAAG
>NZ_JBHVJT010000040.1:66028-82048 GCF_042798815.1 Kitasatospora sp. NPDC057738
TGGGTCCCTGCCCCCGGGTTGTTTCCCCCCCCAGGAGGCCCTGTTCTGTCCACCGGCCGCGGGCGGCGAGCGGCAGGCGACGGACGGCAGGCGGCAGGCGGCAGGCGGCAGGCGGCAGGCGACGGACGGTGGACGGTGGACGGATCAGGCCGAGGAGTCGGTCAGTCCGGTGGGCACCTGCCACTCCCGGCGCCGGCCCTTGTTGGTCAGCAGCAGCCCCTCCTTGAAGACCAGCAGCCCCAGCCGGCTCGCCAGTTCGGCGAGCGGCGGCAGGGTGTCGCCGGTCTTGCCGTACCCGAAGGAGGGCAGGGCGGCGGCGCTCAGCCCCAGCCGGGTGAGGCTGTCCGCCGGGGGCACCTTGACGACGTCGGCGGACCTGTCCCCGATCAGGTGCCGGATCAGCGTGGGGCCCGCCCCCGGCGGGACCGGCAGCACCTCCTTGATGAAGTCCAGCACGCCCTTCGTCAGCACCGCCCCGGCCTCCGAGGGCCGCTGCTGCCGGCGGATGACGGTGTCCTTCAGGGCCTCGCCGTCGCCGAACTTGGCCGGGTTCAGCTGCTCGTGGACGCCCAGGACGTGGCCGACCACCCGCCAGATGTGGAAGTAGGCGTCCCGGTCCTCGGGCGGCAGCTCGACGCCCAGCTCGCCCAAGCCCTGCGGGATCAGCACCGAGAAGCTCAACAGGGTGCCGGCCAGGTCCTCCTGGTTGACCGGCACCCCCAGCGCGGCGGCGTCCCAGTCGCCCAGCTGGGACACGTGGTAGCGCATGGTGGCGTGCAGCAGCCGGACCTTCTGCGCCGAGCGGAGTCCGTGGCCGCTCGGCCCCAGGCCGTCGTCGTCGAGGACGTCGACGACGAACTGCGAGGTCTCCGCCAGCCGCCGGTACACCCCGGAGGTGAGGCGCTGCGAACGGACCAGCACCTCGGCCCCGTTGCCGCAGGTGTAGCAGAGCGGGAGCGAGCCGCAGAGCAGGATCGCGGCGATGAGCGGCTGGTAGCGGCCGAGCAGCCGGTGGCCGCGCTCCATCTGCTCCCGGTCCGCCCAGGAGGGCAGGACCGCGGTCTCCTCGAAGTACTGCTGGAGCTTGGGCGGCAGCCCCGCGGGGACGGTGTCGCTGTTCCGGCCGAAGCCGAGCAGTGTCTGCCGCACCTCCTCCTGCCGGCCCAGCGCGTAGGTCTCGGCGATGGCGGCGTCCCCGAGCGGGTCCCCGGTGCTGCGCATCCGGTCGAGCAGGTCGTCCGTCCAGCCATTGGCGGCCATGTGGTCCTCCGTCGAGTCGACAAGCGATCCGTATACGTATCACCGCGCTCCGGGCCGACCCGGCAACCTCACCCGAACGAGGGCGCGCCGACCGCGCCCGGGCCGCCCTCCGCCCGTACGGGGCGACGGTCCTCGACCGGGCCGGCCGGTTCGCCGCCACCGCCCGGTGGCGGCCGCCGCCCGCCGAGCGGCACGCCCGCTCCACGGGCCGGCGCGGGCCCCGGATCGGCTCAGCCCGCCGTGGCCGACGCCGGGGCCGGACGCGCCGGCTCGGCCACGGTGCCGTCGGCCGCCCCGCCCAGCGTCGCCAGCCGCCGCAGGGCGGCCCGGCGCTGGAGCGCGCCGAGACCGACGGTGGCCGCGCCGAGACCGAGCCAGCCGAGCGGTCCGGCCGCCATCACCACTCCGGTCAGCAGCAGCGGCCCGACCGACTTCTGCACCGACTGGGACATCCCGGCGACCCCCAGGTACGAGGCCCGGGCGCCCGGCGGGGCCAGCACCACCGCCAGCTCCCAGGAGCTCACCGAGCGCAGCAGCTCCGCCAGGGTGATCAGGACCGCCGCGCCCAACAGCGCGACCGAGGCCACGGCCGGCCCGGCGCCGGTGGCGAGCACGATCAGCAGACAGCCGCCCAGCACCGTCACCCCGTACCAGCGCAGCGCGGCGGCCGCCCCGAGCGCGCCCTCCGCCCAGGCCGAGACCCGCAGTTGCAGCAGCACCACGAGCACCGTGTTGAGCACCAGGAAGACCGGGACGACGGCGTGCGGCGCGCCGGTGCGGTGGACCAGCCAGAGCGGCAGCCCGACGTTGAGGATCGAGTCGTCCAGGTTCAGCGGCATGTCCAGCAGGACGAACCGCAGGTAGCCGCGGTCGCGCCAGGGGCTCGGCACGGCGGACGGCGTCCCGGCGGGCTCGCCGCCGGGCCGGTCGCCGGCCTTCGCCGCGACCAGGCCGCGCCCGGACGGCTCCCGGGTGCGCCGGACCAGCACGGCGGCCAGCAGGTAGGACAGCCCGTTGGCCGCGATCAGCACCCGGTAGGCGCCCGCGGTCCCCACCGCCAGTCCGATCGCGGCGACGCCCGCGCCGAGCGCGTACCCGGCGTTGGCCACGCTGCGGAACAGTGCCTGGTAGGTGGCCCGCCGCTCGCCCGCCACCCGGGTCGCGAACAGCATCTCCAGCGTCTTGGCGGCCCGCTCGGCCAGGCAGATCAGGGCCACCACGGGCAGCAGCGCGCCGAAGTCGTCGACCACCAGGAGCAGTCCCATCGCCCCCAGCCGCAGCAGGTGGCAGCCGATCAGCAGCCACCGCACCGGGACCCGTTCGGCCGCCCGCCCGGCCAGCGGGGACCCGGCGATCCCCGCCACCGCCCCCACCCCGAGCAGCAGCCCCAGCTGCCGCGCGTCCATTCCGCACGCATAGGTGAAGTAGAGCACCGAGGCCGCCGCCCACACCCCCGTGCCGGTCCGGTCGACGCACTGCGCCAGCAGCATGATCCGCGCGTCCCGCCCGCCCGGCGGCCGCCGCAGCTGCGCCATCAGTCCGTTTCCCCGCATGGCAGTCCCCCGTCGCGCGATCGACATCAATCTCGACATCAAGATACTTCACGTCAAGAGACCTTTGGAACCCCCGGGACCGCCGGCGGCGACGAGCCGGCAGGCTCCACCCAGCCCCCTCGACGGACCCGCGCACTCGACCGGCGCCACCCGCGCAGCCCTCGACGCGCGGCGGGCGGTGCGCCACACTCTCCCCAGCAGCACCCGCGCTCCCAACGCACCGGCACGACTCAACGACCACCGCACCACGGAGAGCCGATCGGTGACCACTCGTCAACTTCTGGAGATCCCCTTCTCGTCCGGCCGGACCGGATCCGGCCCGGCCACCTGGGGCCAACGGGCCATCTGGGACGCCGTACGACAGCTGCCGCCGGCCGATGCGCCGCGCTACAACATCGCCACCGCGGCGCCGCTGGACCCGGGGCTGCCGCTGCCGGTCCTGCTGACCGCGCTGGAACAGCTGCTGCACCTGCACGACTCGCTGCACACCCGCCTGCTCCCGGACGAGGCCGGCGACCTCCGCCAGACCGTGGACGGCGAAGGCACCCTGGCCGTCCACCTGCTGACCGCCGGGGAAGGCCAGGACCCGGCCGGGCAAGGCGCCCGGCTGCACGAGGAACTGGCGGCCCAGGCCTTCGACACCGCCGTCCAGTGGCCGCTGCGGATCGGCGCGGTGACGGCGGACGGGCTGGTCCGGCACGTCAGCCTGGTGCTCTCGCACACCGCGGTGGACGGCTCCGGAATGAGCCGGCTGGTCGCCGACCTGGCCGCGCTCTGCCTCGGCGGCTCGCCCGAGGAGCTGGCTGAGCTGCGCCGATCCACCCGACAGCCGCTGGAGGAGGCCGAGTTCCAGACCTCCGACCGGGGCCTGCAGCGCGATGCGGCGGCCCGCAAGCAGTTCGTGCGCAAGCTCCGGCTGGGCCCGGACCGGCTCTTCCCGCCGGCCGCCGAGCAGCCCGCCCGGTTCCCGAACGCGGTGCTCCGCTCCCCCGCCCTGCCCCGGGCCGTCGAGCGGGTGGCGGCCAGGCACCGGGTCAGCACGGGCTCGGTTCTGCTCGCCGCGACGGCGGCGATGACCGCCCGGCTCGCCGGCTCGACCGAGGCCGTGCTGAACGTCGTGGTCAACAACCGCTTCCTGCCCGAACTGGCCGACGCGGTGAGCGTGGTCGCGGGCGACGGCCTGTTCCGCCTTCCGGACGCCACGGCCGAGTTCGGCGAGGTGGTGCGCCGGACCCACGCCGCGGCGATCGGCACCTACCGGCACGCGTACTACGACAGGTCTGCCCTGGCCGCCGAGGTCGCGCGACTGACCGCCGAGGGCGTCCGACTCGCGGACCGCTCCTGCGTGTTCAACGACACCCGGGAGCTCCTCCCGGTGGCGGCCGACCCCGGCGAGGACCGGACCACGCTCACCTGGCCGGTGGAGTTCGAACCGCGCCCCGGCCTGACCTACGCCCTGGACGTCCTGCAGTCCGCCGAGGCACTGAGCCTGGCCATGACGGCGGACCCGTCCCTGCTCCCGCGCACCGCGATGGAACGGTTCCTCTGCGGCATCGAGGAGTTGATCCTCACCGAGGCCGCCGAGCGCGCTTGAA
The DNA here is from genome assembly GCF_042798815.1 of Kitasatospora sp. NPDC057738. Classification (NCBI taxonomy): domain Bacteria; kingdom Bacillati; phylum Actinomycetota; class Actinomycetes; order Kitasatosporales; family Streptomycetaceae; genus Kitasatospora; species Kitasatospora sp. NPDC057738. The sequence goes on from NZ_JBHVJT010000040.1 coordinate 70,437, forward strand.
CCTGACACTGATGTCAGGTTCTACCGTACCGGCATGACCACCACCGCCACCGCAACCCTGCTCACCCCGTACCGCCTCGGCCGGCTCGACCTGCCGAACCGCGTCGTCATGGCCCCGATGACGCGGTACCGGGCCGCCGAGGACGGTACGCCCCTGCCCGTCGTCGCCGAGCACTACGCCCAGCGCGCGAGCGCCGGCCTGATCGTCACCGAGGGCATCTGGCCCAGCCGGCAGGGCCAGTCCGGCTGGCGCCTGCCCGGCCTGGAGACGCCCGCGCACGTGGCCGGCTGGCGCGCGGTGACCGGGGCCGTGCACGCCGCCGGCGGCCGGATCGTCGCCCAGCTGATGCACGGCGGACGCCAGGGCCACCCGCTCAACCGGCTGCTCGGCGACGTCCCGGCCGGCCCCTCCGCCGTCCCCGCCCCGGGCCCGGTGCACGTCAAGGACGGCGGCAAGGCCGAGGCCGTCACCCCGCGCGCCATGACCCGCGAGGAGATCCACCGCACCGTCGCCGACCACGTCGCCTCCGCCCGCCTGGCCCTCGACGCCGGCTTCGACGCCGTCGAACTCCACGGCGCCAACTCCTACCTGATCCACCAGTTCCTGGCCGACAACACCAACCTGCGCACCGACGAGTACGGCCCGCGCACCCTCGCCGACCGGCTGCGCTTCCCGATCGAGCTGGTCACCGCCGTCGCCGAGGCCGTCGGCCCCGACCGCCTCGGCCTGCGACTGTCCCCCGGCAACCCGCAGTTCGGCATGCACGAGGCCGACCCCGCGCCGGTCTACCGCGCGCTGCTCGGCGAACTCGACGCCCTCGGCCTGGCCTACCTCCACCTCACCGACAACGACGACTACCCGGCCCTGGCCGACCTGCGACCGCGCTGGTCCGGCCCGCTGATCGGCAACGTCGGCGAGAACCGCGCCGCCACCGACCGCGAGCGCGGCGAGGCGGTGCTCGCCGCCGGCCTGGCCGACCTGGTCTCCTACGGCCGCGCCTTCATCGCCAACCCCGATCTGCCGGAACGGTTCGCCGCGTACGCCCCGCTCGCCCCCGTCGACCCCACCCACCTCTACGGCCAGGAGGCCACCGGCTACACCGACTACCCGCGCCTGCGACCGGCCGTCCGACCGTGAGCCGGATCGTGAGCCGGATAGCGCACCGACCCGCGATCCGGACCGGGTTCCGACCCGGCCTCCGGCCCGCGGACCGACGGACGGCACCCCCGTCCTGACCGACTGTCAGTGCCACCCGCTATGGTCGGCCCCGAACGATCCCAGCACGAACAGCACCGCAGGGGGCACCATGACCACACCGGGCACCGGCCCGCTCACCACCGCCGATCTCGTGGAGGGCTGGCACCGGGCGGGCGTCCGCGAGGGCATGGCGCTGATCGTGCACTCCTCGCTCTCCAGCCTCGGCCGGGTCGAGGGCGGCGCGGCGGCCGTGGTGGCCAGCCTGCGAGAGGCGGTCGGGCCCGGCGGCACCGTCGCCGCGCCCACCTTCACCTCCGACACGGTCCGTGACCCGGCCCCCGGGCACAGCGGCGCCCCCGGCCCCGAAGTGGCCGAACTCCGCTCCGCCGTACCGCTGTTCCACTCCGGGCTGCCCTCCGCCACGGGCGCGGTGGCGGAGGCTCTGCGCACCCTGCCGGAGAGCCTGCGCAGCACCCACCCGCAGGTATCGGTCGCCGCCGTGGGCGCACACGCCCGGGAGGTCACCGCCCGGCGCTCGCTCGGCTTCGCCGTCGGCCGGGAGTCGCCCTTCGGCGCGCTGCACGACCTCGGCGGGTACGTGCTGCTGGTCGGCGTCGGCCACAACCGCAACACCTTCCTGCACTACGCGGAGACCTTCGCGCCCAACCGCCGGCTCAAGCTCCGCCGCTTCCCGATGGCGATCCAGGGCGAGCGGGTCTGGATCGAGGCACCGGACGTGGCGGACGACAACGACACCCACTTCCCGGTCGTGGGGCGGGAGTTCGAGAAGAGGGCGGGCATCCGCGAGGTGCTGGTCGGCGAGGCGGCCTGCCGCCTGGTCCCGGTCCGCGAGCTCATACCCTTCGCCGTCCGCCGCCTCACCGAACTGCTGGCGGCCGACGGCCCCGGAGCGGCATAGGCCGGGCCGACGGTCCCCGCCGTGCGCGCGGAACCGCCGGCCCGATCCTCCTGTGCGGCCCTGCCGTCAGTGACGTCCCTCGTGCACCGAGCTGCTCTCCTGGATCTTCTTCCAGGACTTCGGCTCGGCCGGCGGCTGCCCCGCGTCCCGGCCGGCGTCCGCGCCCGGCGCCGGCGAGGCAGAGGCCGCGGCAGCGGTGCCCGGCGGCACCGGTCCGACCGCGGGCTTGCTCGGGGTGAACAGCCAGGTGTTCAGCAGGTCCCCGAGCTCCTTCCCGGAGACCTTCTCGGCGTAGGCCTGGAATTCCGGAATGGTGGCGTTGCCGTAGCGGCGCTCGGTGGGCCAGCCCTTCAGGATCTGGAAGAACTTCTCGTCCCCGACGGCGTTGCGCAGCGCCTGGATGGCCAGCGCGCCGCGGTAGTACACCGCGAGGGAGAACTGGTTGTCCTCACCCGGGTCGCCCGGCTTGACGGTCCAGAACGGGTCGTCGGCCGGACGTGAGGCGTAGATGTAGTCGGCCAGTTCCTGCGCGGTGCCCTCGTTCTCGTGCTCGGACCAGAGGAACTGCGAATACTCGGCGAAGCCCTCGTTCAGCCAGATGTCGGACCAGCGGGAGAGCGAGACGCTGTCGCCGTACCACTGGTGGGCCAGCTCGTGCACGACCACCGACGTATTGGTGCCCCTGGCGAACAGCCCGGGGCCGTAGGAGACCCGGGTCTGGGTCTCCAGGGCGCCACTGGAGGAGGTGTTGGCGACGTAGCCGCCGACGGAGCTGAACGGGTACTCGCCGAAGTAGCCGCTCAGCCAGTCCACCAGCTCGCCGGTGCGCTCGATACTCGCCCGCGCCGCGGCGGCGTTGTCACCCAGATCCTTGCTGTACGCGTTGTAGACCGGCAGCCCGCTCGCCGTGGTGTCCCGGGTGACGTCGAACTTGCCGATCGCCAGCGTGGCCAGATAGGTCGCCTGCGGCTTGTTCTCCCGCCAGCTGTACCGGGTCCAGCCCGCCTGCGAGCTGGTGCCGGTCAGCACGCCGTTGCTGATCACCTGGTTGCCGTCCGGCACCAGCACCGAGACGTCGAAGGTCGCCTTGTCGCTCGGGTGGTCGTTGCTCGGGAACCACCAGCCGGCCGACACGGGCTCGCCGGCCACCACCGCACCGTCCGGGGTACGGCGCCAGGCGGTGTAGCCGCCGTACTTCTCCACGGTGGACGGCACATCCTTGTACCGCACCACCACGGTGGCCTGGGCGCCCTTGGCCAGCGGCCGGGCAGGGGTGATCTCCAGCTCCTGATCGCCGCTGGTGGCGAAGGCCGCGGGCCGCCCGTTGACCCGGACCTCGGAGACCTTCAGCGCGAAGTCGAGGTTGAACCGGGAGAGGTCCTGGGTCGCCGTGGCCAGGATCGTCGTGGTGCCCTCCAGCTCGTCGGTGGCGGGCTGGTACTTCAGCCGGATGTCGTAGTGCGACACGCTGTACCCGCCGTTGCCGAGGGTCGGGTAGTACGGGTCCCCGACCCCGTCCGCCCCGGGTTGGAAGTCGGAAGCGGAAGCGGGAACGGCCAGGAACAGGCTCAGGGCACTGGCAGCGGAGACGATCAGCCTCTTGCGCACATGGTCCTCCAGGAATCACCGGAACGACGGGTCGAATCGATCCTTCTCCCGTCAACCCCTCGCCCACTCCCCGATCGTGAGATCTTCATGAAAAGAAACGCGCCGAAACGACGGCTCCGCAGCGGTGCCGCGGAGCCGTCGCCCGACCGGTCCGACATGTCGTCAGCTATGGGCCTCGTGCACCGAGTTGGTCTCCTGGATCTTCTTCCAGGACTTCGGCTCGGCCGGGGGCTGCCCCGCGTCCCGGCCGGCGTCAGCGCCCGGCGCCGGCGAGGCCGAGGCGGAGGCCGCGGCAGCGGTGCCCGGCGGCACCGGTCCGACCGCGGGCTTGCTCGGGGTGAACAGCCAGGTGTTCAGCACGTCGCCGAGCTTCTTCCCGGAGACCTTCTCGGCGTAGGCCTGGAACTCCGCGATGGTGGCGTTGCCGTAGCGGCGCTCGGTGGGCCAGCCCTTCAGGATCTGGAAGAACTTCTCGTCCCCGACGGCGTTGCGCAGCGCCTGGACGGCCACCGCACCGCGCTCGTAGACCGCACCGGAGAACTGGTCGTCCGGGCCCGGGTCGCCCGGCTTGATCTTCCAGAACGGGTCGTCGGCCGGGTGCGAGGCGTAGACGTAGTCCGCCAGTTCCTGCGCGGTGCCCTCGTTCTCGTGCTCCGACCAGAGGAACTGCGCGTACCGGGCGAAGCCCTCGTTCAGCCAGATGTCGCTCCAGCGGGAGAGCGAGACGCTGTCGCCGTACCACTGGTGGGCCAGCTCGTGCACGACCACGGAGGTGTTGGAGCCCTTGGCGAACTGCCGGGGGCTGTAGAAGATCCGGGTCTGGGTCTCCAGGGCGTAGCCGGTCGGCACATTGGGGACGTAGCCGCCGACGGAGCTGAACGGGTACTCGCCGAAGTAGCCGCTCAGCCAGTCCACCAGCTCGCCGGTGCGCTCGACGCTCGCCCGGGCCGCGTCGGCGTTCTCCCCGAGGTCCTTGCTGTACGCGTTGTAGACCGGCAGCCCGCTCGCCGTGGTGTCCCGGGTGACGTCGAACTTGCCGATCGCCAGCGTGGCCAGGTACGTCGCCTGCGGCTTGTTCTCCCGCCAGCTGTACCGGGTCCAGCCCGCCTGGGAGGTGGTGCCGGTCAGCACGCCGTTGCTGATCGCCTGGGTGCCGTCCGGCACGAGGACCGAGACGTCGTAGGTGGCCTTGTCGCTCGGGTGGTCGTTGCTCGGGAACCACCACCAGGCCGCCTCGGGCTCGTTCGCCGCGATCCCGCCGTCCGGCGTGCGGTGCCAGCTGGTGAAGCCGTACCGCTTCACGGTGGACGGCACGCCCTTGTAGCGCACCACCACGGTGGCCTGGGCACCCTTGGCGAGCGGCCGGGCGGGGGTGATCTCCAGTTCCTGCTCGCCGCTGGTGGCGAAGGCCGCGGGCCGCCCGTTGACCCGGACCTCGGAGACGTTCAGCGCGAAGTCGAGGTTGAACCGGGAGAGGTTCTGGGTCGCCGTGGCGAGGATGGTCGTGGTGCCCTCCAGTTCGTCGGTGGCGGGCTGGTACTTCAGCCGGATGTCGTAGTGGGAGACGCGGTAGCCGCCGTTGCCGTAGCTCGGGTAGTACGGGTCGCCGACCCCGGCCGCGCCGGGTTGGAAGTCGGAAGCGGAAGCGGGGACGGCCAGGAACAGGCTCAGGGCACTGGCAGCAGAGACGATCAGCCTCTTGCGCACGTGGTCCTCCAGGGATCACCGGAACGATGGGGTTGGATCGATCCTTGTCCCGGGTGCGCCCCGTCCACTCCCAAATTGTGAGATGTTCATGAAAAGAAACCCGCCGACATGACGGCTTCGCAGCGCTGCCGCGAAGCCGTCACACCGTCCCGCGGGCCCCACCCGCCACCCGCACCCCACCCGTAACCCCCGCCCCACCCGCCACTCACGCTCCGAGCGTCACCGGCGCCCGCACCAGCGAGCCGTACTCCGTCCACGAGCCGTCGTAGTTCTTCACGTGCGGGTACCCGAGCAGCTCGGTGAGCGCGAACCAGGTGTGCGCGGAGCGCTCGCCGATCCGGCAGTACGCGATCACCTCGCGCTCCGCTTCCACGCCCCTCCCCGCGTACAGCTCCCGCAGCTCCTCCGCCGAACGGAACGACCCGTCGTCGTTGGCCGCCTGCGACCAGGGGACGTTGACCGCGCCCGGGATGTGCCCGGGCACCTGCGCCTGCTCCTGCGGAAGGTGCGGGGGCGCGATCAGCTCGCCCCGGAACTCGGCCGGCGAGCGGACGTCCACCAGCACCGCGTCCGCCCCGGGCTTGGCGAACACCTCCGCCTTGGCCAGGACCTCGTCCCGCAGCGCCCGCAGCTCCGGCCGTTCGGGCCCGCCGATCCGGTAGCCGGTGTGCTGGTAGTCCATCACCTCGGGGGTGAGCTCCCGCCCCTCCAGCTCCCACTTCTTGCGCCCGCCGTCCAGCAGCCGCACCGGCCCGTAGCCGCGCAGCCGCAGCAGCCAGTAGGCGTAGGCGGCGAACCAGTTGTTGTTGCCGCCGTAGAGCACCACGGTGGTGTCGTCCTCGACCCCGGCCGCCCGCAGCAGGTGCTGGACGCCCTCGCGGTCGACGTAGTCCCGGCCGACCTGGCTGTGCAGGTCGGTGGTCCAGTTCCAGCCGACCGCGCCGGGGATGTGGTCCCGGTCGTAGGCCTCGGTGTCCTCGTCCACCTCGACGACCCTGATCGTCCCGTCGTCCAGGTGCTGGGCCAGCCATTCGGTGCGGACCAACGCCTCGGGGTGCGCGTAGCCGTTGCCGGTCATCCCAGGCCCTCCTTCGCTCTGCCCAGGTTGCTGCGCCCGACGGGGCACGGCGGGCCGCACGAGGACGGCAGGGCGTACGGGCACGGCGAGGCGCCGGCGACCGGGCCGGACAGTTCGAACCTACGCCGCCCGGCCGGCCCCGGCCACCCCGGCCGCGGGATCCGCCCGGGCCCCCGCCCGGGAAGCCCGCCCGTGCGCCGTCAGCCCTGCGCCGCGCCGTCGAGCCGCGCCACGTAGTACAGGTTCAGCACGTCCCCCTCGACCCGCTTCGCCTCGACCGAGCGGAACCCGGCCACCGCCAGCATCCGCCGGGCCGTCTGCTCGCCCCAGACCGTCCCGAGGCCCTCCCCGCCCTCACCGAGCGAGACCGTCATGCAGTAGAAGGTCGAGAAGGTGTAGAGCGCGGGCGCCAGCGGGTGGCCGATGTTCTCCGCCAGCTCGCTGCTGGCGGCGATGTCGCCCATCAGGAAGACGCCGTCGGGCCGCAGCGCGCCCGCGACGGCGGCCAGCGTGCGGGTCGGGCGGGCCAGGTCGTGGATCACGTCGAAGGCGGTGACCAGGTCGTACTCCCCGGTCAGTCCGGCCGAGTCGGCGACCTCGAACCGGGCGTTGCGCAGGCCCAGTTCGGCCGCCGCCGCGCGGGCGGCGGCGATCCCCTCGGCGGAGATGTCGATGCCGGTGAACCGGCTCTCCGGGAAGGCCCGGGCGAGCACCGTGACGGCGTGCCCCTGCCCGGTGCCGACGTCCACCGCGTCGATCCCGGCCCGCAGCCGCTCGGTCAGCCCGTCCGCCAACGGCACGATCGCGTCCACCAGCGCCAGGTCGTACACCCGGGCGGTCTCCTCGGCCTGGAGCCGCTGGAAGCGCGGGTACGCCGAGTACGGCATGCCGCCGCCGGTGCGGAAGTGCCCGAGCAGTTCCTGTTCGACCTCGCCCATCATCGCGAGGAAGGGCGTCATCCCGGCCAGGTTGTCCGGCCCGGCCGCCCTGGTCAGTGACGCCGCGTGCTCGGGCGGCAGCACGTAGGCGCGCTCCTGCGGGTCGTACTCCACGAAGCCGGCGACGACCATGCAGCCGAGCCACTCGCGCACGTAGCGCTCGTTCAGTCCGGCGGCCCGCGCGATCTCCTCGCCGGTCGAGGGGGCGAGTCCGGCCATCAGGTCGAACAGCCCGGTCTGGTGGCCGATGCTGACCATCAGTCCCAGGCAGGCGTCGTTGAGGACCTGCAGCACGCGCCCGCCGAAGGCCTCCTGTCTCACCGCGTCCAGTTCCCGTACGGACATGACTTCCTCCTCCGCGGCCGGGACGGCGCCCCCCTCCTCAGTCACGCTACGCCGCTCACCCGAACGGCCCCACAGCACAGGCGGTGGGGCCGTTCGGCGGATGGTCCGGCGGCTCCCGACGCGGCGCCGGACCGTTCGGATCAGCGGTGACGGTCCGCTCAGGAGAAGACGACGGAGCGCAGCTTCAGCCGGTCGCCGAGCTTCTTGCCGGGGTTCATGACGTAGAACACGTCTCCCGTGCAGCCGAAGTCCAGGTAGACCGTGGCCGTGGAGCGGGTGAGGTTTTCCGGCGCGAAGCCCGGAGCGTCCTCGGTCGTCCACGGCAGGTCGATGCACTCGCGGCTCTGCGGGTCGGCGAGGCCGGTGATGACCCCGGGGCCGACCTTGTAGAGGAAATCGCCCTCCGCGGCGTTGGCGGAGAAGGGAACGGCGAGGACGAGGGCGACGGCGCTGGCGGCGGCGAGCACGGCGTTGCGGAGACGCATGGGTGAGGGCCTTTCAGGTGGTACCCGGCGGTACCCGGATTCATCGGTGCGAGATCACCCTAGAGGCCCAAAATCCGCAAAAACGGTTCTTCTAATCCACCTATTCGAGTGGTTTAAAGGTTAAAACCGCTACCCGTCACTCTGCGGAGGTCCACCGGAAACCCCGTCAGTTCGGCGGAGCGGTGAAGTAGTACCCCGAGTCGACGAGCACCGGCAGGTACGCCTTCAGCGCCGCCACCGTCTGCGAGCGGTCCCCGCCGCCGTCGTGGTTGAGCACGATCGACCCGGGCCGGACGTTCTTGAGGATCCGGTCGATGATCGCCGAGGTGCCGGGCCGGGCCCAGTCCCTCGGGTCCACCGACCAGGCCATGTTCCGCATCCCGAGGTCGGCGGCCACCTTGAGCGAGGCCGCGGACCAGTCCCCGCCCGGCGCGCGGAACCAGGTGGGCTGCCGGCCGGTGGTGCGGTGCAGCAGGTCGGAGGTGCGCTCCAGCTCGTCCCGCACCTTGGCCTCGGACAGGTGCCGCAGGTCCGGGTGGGTCCAGGTGTGGTTGGCGATGTGGTGGCCGCGGTCCGCGATCTCCCGCACCAGGGCGGGGTGCTCGACCGCGTTCTCGCCGATCAGGAAGAACGTCGCCCTGATCCCGTACTGCTCCAGCAGCGTCAGCACGGTCGGCGTGTGGCGGGGGTCCGGGCCGTCGTCGATGGTGAGCGCCACCACCCGCCGCTCCGGGTCCAGGTCGTACACCGGCTTGGCCTCCGCCTCGGTGAGCACCCGGCGCACGGGCACCGCACTCGGCACGGCGGACGGCGGCGCCGACGAGGACGCCGCGGACGGCGTGCCCCCCGGGGTCACCGCCGGCGCGGCGGCCGTGGCCGGTGCGGCACCCGGCCCTCCCGGCGCCCCCTCGGGCCCCACCGGGGCGGACCGGGCGGCGCCGCCGCCCGCCCCGTCCGCGGCTCCGCCCTCCCCGCCGCCCACGTAGCTCCGACATCCGGCAGCCGTGCCCAGGAGGGACATTCCCGCCGCAACCAGTAGCAATCTGCGCGAAGTAATCTGACGATCTGACAGCATTGTGGATGCATGCCCCGGCCGTCGCCGCCCCTCCCGGGGGCAACTCCGACGGCCCCGATCACCACTCCGACGGCCCAGGGCCATCGGCCGTCCACCCCGCTTCCGGAGATCTTCCACGGATCTTCCCCGACCGGACGCTCCACCTCCTGTCCGGACCGCTACGCTGTGCCTTCCCCAGTGTGATGATCTGCCATCAGAGGACGTGGCCATGACGACAAGTCAGGACTCCCCCCGCCCGGGCCCGCAGGACGGCGACTCCCCCGAGCTCAGCCAGTGGGAACGTTTCGGCGTCGACACCACCGCCCCGCACTCTGCGCGCGTGTACGACTACTGGCTGGGCGGGAAGACCAACTTCCCGCCGGACCGCGCCATGGGGCAGGCCATCGAGCAGGCCGTTCCCAGCGTCAAGGCGATGGCCAAGGCCAACCGGGCGTTCCAGGGCCGGGCCGTGCGCCACCTGGCCCGGGAGCACGGCATCCGCCAGTTCCTCGACCTCGGCACCGGCATCCCGACCTCGCCGAACACCCACGAGATCGCCGAGGCGGTCAGCCCCGGGACCCGGGTGGTCTACGTCGACAACGACCCGATCGTGCTCGCCCACGCCCGCGCGCTGATGGTCTCCAGCCCGGCCAGCCGCACCACCTACATCCACGCCGACCTGCGCAAGCCCGAGGAGCTGTTCGCCGACCCGGCGCTCACCGCCACCCTCGACCTCACCCAGCCGGTCGGCCTGCTGATGATCGCCGTCCTGATGCTGATCGCCGACGAGGACGACCCGTGGGGCCGGGTGGCCGCGCTGCGCGACGCCCTTCCGGCCGGCAGCTGCATCGCCCTGACCACCCCGACCCCGGACTTCGACCCGGAGGCCGTCGGCAAGGTCGCCGAAGCCGCCCGGGCCGGCGGGATGACCCTGGTCCCGCGCGGCTACGACGACGTGGTCCGCTTCTTCGACGGCTGGGACCTGGTCGAGCCGGGCGTCGCCCCGGTGCTGGCCTGGCGCCCGGACGGCGAGCCCCCGGCCGACCCGAAGGCCGCGTACTACTGGGGCGGCGTCGCCATCAAGCGCTGACCGACGAACGCCGGGTGGGACGGCCGCGAACCGTCCCACCCACCGCGGCCGTCACTTCAGCAGCCGCGACAGCCGCCGGTCCGCCAGCGGCCTGCCCCCGGTCTGGCAGGTCGGGCAGTACTGGAACGAGGAGTCCGCGAAGGACACCTCACGAATCGTGTCCCCGCAGACCGGGCAGGGCTGACCGGTCCGGCCGTGCACCCGCAGCCCGAGCTTCTTCTCCGCCTTCAGCTCCCCCGCCGCCAGCCCGCGCGAACGCTCCACCGCCTCGCGCAGCGTGCCGCCCAGCGCCTCGTACAGCCGGGCCACCTCGTCCTCCGTCAGGCTCCCGGCGAGCTTGTACGGCGACATCCGGGCCGCGTGCAGCACCTCGTCCGAGTAGGCGTTGCCCACCCCCGCCAGCACACCCTGGTCCCGCAGCACGCCCTTGAGCCGCCGCCGCTCGCCGTGCAGCAGCGCCGCGAAGTCCGCCAGGGTGAACGCCGGGTCCAGCGGGTCCGGCCCGAGCCGGGCCACCCCCGGCACCTCCGCCGGGTCCCGCACCACGTACACCGCCAGCCCCTTCTTCGACCCCGCCTCGGTGAGGTCGAACCCGTCCCCGGCCTCACCCGCCAGCCGCACCCGCAACGCCAACGGGTTGCGCGGCCCCGGCCGCGGCGGCTCGACGGGCAGGCCCTCCTTCCACCGCAGCCAACCGGCCCGGGCCAGGTGGACCACCAGGTGCAGCCCCTCGGCCTCGACGTCCAGGAACTTCCCGCGCCTGCCCACCGCCCCGACCGTCCGCCCCTCCAACGCCGTCACCGGCGGTTCGTACGTCTTCAACGCACTGATCGCCACCGGCTGCACCCGAGCGATCACCCGCCCGATCAACCGCTCGGACAAAAAGACACTCAACGCCTCGACCTCGGGCAGCTCCGGCATGCGCCCAGTCTCCCCCACCCCACCAAGACCAGCACCCCCACCCGCCCCCACCCCCTCCCCCGAGAGCACCCCCACCCGCCCCCCGAGAGGAGCGCCCCCACCCCCACCCCCACCGCAAAGGTGCCCCCCTCCCCAACAAGGCCCCCGCGAGAGGGACGCGCTGCGGAAGGGGGCGGCGCAGGGGGTGGGTGCGGAGAGGGGCGTGACGGGTGATTTTCAGACTGCCAACGACGCCCAGCGCCCCACCCACAGGGTCGGCAGTCTGAAAAT
>NZ_JBHVJT010000041.1:0-3295 GCF_042798815.1 Kitasatospora sp. NPDC057738
GTGCCCTTGAGCGGCCCCCACTCGTTCGGGTCCGGCACGCCGGCCGGCTGCATCTTGCGCCGGGCCGGCCCGCCGCCGTGATCGGACTCGCCCGGCTCCTTGGCGCCCGGCCAGTCCTTGGCGACCCGCGCCGCGAGCACGAACTCCTTGCGCAGCGGGTTCCCCTCGAAGCCGTCCGGCAGCAGCAGGGTGGCGAGGTGGGGGTGCCCGGGGAAGTCGATGCCGAACATCTCGTGGGTCTCGCGCTCGTGCCAGGCGGCACCGGCGTAGACGGCGACGGCGGTGGGCAGCGCCGCCCTGTCGCGCGGCACCCGGGTGCGCAGCGCGAGGTGCCGCACGCCCGGCGCCTCGACGGCGGCCAGGTGCGCGACCACCGAGAAGCCCTCGGCGAGCTCGTCGACGGCGCTCAGCCAGTCGAAGAAGCCCAGCCCCAGGACGTCCCGGGCGTTGGTGAGCGCCTCGATCCAGTTCTCGGCCGGGACGTCGACGGTGATCAGCCCGTACGCCTCGGCGCCGGTCGCCCACTCCCCGACCGACGCCGCGCACTGCTCGGCGGAAGTCACGAGACCCCTCCCTCGGTCGAAGAGCCGGCCGGAGCCCCGGTCGGGGATCCGGCCTCGGGAACGTCCCCGGAGCCCGTCCCGGTGCCCTGCGAGGGCCCGGTCACCAGCGGACGGCGCAGCGCCGACGCGGGCGCCGCGTAGCGGTCCGGCAGGGACTCGGCGGCGATCTTCTCCTGGAGCTTGAGGATGCCCTGGAGCAGCGCCTCCGGCCGCGGCGGGCAGCCGGGTACGTAGACGTCCACCGGGATGATCTGGTCCACGCCCTTGGTGACCGAGTAGGAGTCCCAGTACGGGCCGCCGGAGTTGGAGCAGGCGCCGAAGGAGATGACGTACTTCGGCTCGGGCATCTGCTCGTAGAGGCGCTTGACGGCGGGCGCCATCTTGTCGGTCACCGTCCCGGAGACGATCATCAGATCGGCCTGCCGGGGTCCGGGAGCGAACGGGATGACACCCATCCGGATGAAGTCGTGCTTGGCCATGGACGCGGCGATGAACTCGATCGCGCAGCAGGCCAGGCCGAAGTTGAAGCACCAGAGGCTGTAGCGGCGGCCCCAGTTGAGCACCACCTTGACCGGGTCCGGCGCGAGCCGGGCCAGCGGGCCGATGCCGCGGCGCTCGACGGCGCCGGGGCGCGCGGGGTCCGGCAGGCCGAGCGGAACGGGACCGCCCTCGGCGCCGCCGTGCGAGTGGGAGTGCGTCACGTCCATTCCAGAACGCCCTTCTTCCAGGCGTAGAGCAGCCCGACCGCGAGGAAGCCGATGAACAGGAACATCTCGATCAGGGTTCCGGCGCCGTACCCTGCGGTGGCGAAGACGGTCGCCCAGGGGAACAGGTAGATCGCGTCCACCGCGAAGATCACGTACAGGAAGGCGTACACGTAGTAGCGGATCTGGGTGTGCGCCCAGTCCTCGCCCACCGGGTCCACTCCGCACTCGTACGTGAGGAGTTTCTCGGGCGAGTACACCACGGGTCGCAGCAGCCGGTTGGCGGTGAACGCCACGGCGACGAAGAGCACCCCGACGACGGCCAGCAGACCCATCGCGGCGTACGCGTCGAAGTAGCCGCTGCCGACCGCCGGGTCGGCCGCGACGGCAGCCGCGTGCTTCCCCTCCATGCCTTCGCCTCCACCTCGACCGAGAACCCGCCCTAAGGACAGTTCTACGACGTTTACTCTCACGGGCCTAACGATGGCCAAAGCGTGAGTCTAAGGGGACCGCTCCGCTCCGCCCGAAACCTGCTCGGTCCGCAAGACGGCCGGTGGACACCGTGGCGGACCGCCGGCGACCGGGCCCGGGGGTGGGGTTAACCCCCGGCCGGGAAGATGTATCACCCCCATGGCATCCCCCGCCCGCGGTTCGGGAAGCTTGGTCCAGCCGCACGACGAAGAGGGACGGTAGATCCGATGAAGCCGCTGCACCGCGCCGTGGACGCCATCAAGGAGCAGGACGCTCGGATGGAGCGCCCGCCGCTGTACGGCAGGAGGATGTGGCACCAGGTCGGACGACTGCTGCTCAACCTGCCGCTCGGCATCTTCGGCTTCGTGCTGGCCGTGGCCACGCTCTCGGTCGGCCTGGGGCTGTCGATCACCGTGATCGGCCTGCCGCTGCTGGCCGGCGGCCTGGCGCTCTCGCGCTCCCTGGGCGCGCTGGGCCGGCGGCGGGCACGGTCGGCCTACGACTCCGGGATCGACGAGCCGCAGCCGGTGGAGCCGCGCCGCCCGGGGATGGTGGGCTACACCATCGCCCAGCTCACCGACCTGCTGAACTGGCGCTCGGCGCTCTACAACGTGCTGATGCTGCCCTGGGGCGTGCTCAGCTTCGCGCTGACCCTGATCTCGGTGATCGCGCTCTGGCCGGTGCTGCCCTGGGTGGTCCGCGGGCTGGCCGCGGTGGACCGCATCCTGATCGAGTCGCTGCTCTTCCCGGGCGCCCTGGCCGAGCGGGTGCGCGAACTGGAGGACGACCGCGGCACCGTGGTCGACACCGCCGCCGCCGACCTGCGCCGGATCGAGCGCGACCTGCACGACGGGGCCCAGGCCCGGCTGGTCGCGCTGGCGATGGACCTCGGCATGGCCAAGGAGCGGCTGCGCGAGGTGGAGTCCGAGGACGACATGGCGGCCGCCACCAGGATGGTCGACAACGCCCACGGCGAGGTGAAGCTGGCCCTCCAGGAGCTGCGCGACCTGGCCCGCGGCATCCACCCGGCGGTGCTCACCGACCGCGGCCTGGACGCCGCGCTGTCCTCGGTCGCCGCCCGCTGCACCGTCCCCGGCGGGGTCCGGGTGAACGTCGACCTGACCGGCCCGGACGGGGAGCCCGAGCGCCCCGACTCGGCGGTCGAGGGCATCGCCTACTTCACCGTCAGCGAGTTGCTGACCAACGTCTCCAAGCACGCCGGCGCCCGCTCCGCCTCGGTCGAGGTCTGGCGCTCGGAGCACCAGCTGATGGTGCTGGTCCAGGACGACGGCAAGGGCGGCGCGGCCCCCTACCCGGGCAGCGGACTGGCCGGGCTGGCCGAGCGGATCCGCGCGGTGGACGGGGTCTTCCTGGTGGAGAGCCCCGAGGGCGGCCCGACCACCGTCACCGTCGAGCTGCCCTGGCGCACCCGCGCCGCCCGCCGCTGAGCGCCCCCTCCCCCGGACACGGCAGGGGGGCGGGGGGTCCTCGGAGGAGAGGAAGGGGGGCCGGGAGCCGTGACGGATGCGCCTCCTTCCTCTTGACCCTTCTTATGCG
>NZ_JBHVJT010000041.1:3305-9581 GCF_042798815.1 Kitasatospora sp. NPDC057738
CCTCGTCCCATCTCCACAACCCCTAGCGACGCTCGCGAACACTGCTCCTCCCCCATAGGGAAAAGGAGGGGGTACCTGAGGCGAGGGAGAACAACCCCCCCCCCCCCCCCCCCGGTCCAGTACGGCACCCGGCCCGCTGCACCCTTGCGCGGCGTGCGGCCCGGCGTCCCCGTACCGGGGCTCAGGGCGAGGTCTGGGCGGCTGCCAGCTCGCCGAGGGTGACGTCGGCGGTCTTGGTGGCTCCGTTGCGGGTGTAGGTGACGGTGACCTTGGTGCCCGGGCTGAGCGAGGCGAGCGCGGTGGTGAGCGCGTTCAGCGAGTCCACCTGGGTGTCGCCGATCTTGGTGATGACGTCCCCGGCCTGGAGCCCCGCCGAGGCCGCCGCCCCGCCCGGGGTGACCTCCACGATGACCGCGCCGGAGGGCTGGAACTGCTGGTTGAAGCTGGTCCGGGCGGTGATGCCGAGCGCGGCCCGGCCGGAGTTGGTCACCTTGCCCTGCTTGATCAGCTGGTCGGCGATGTTGGTGATGGTGCTCGCCGGGATGGCGAAGCCGATGCCGGGGGCGGCCGCGCCGTTGGTCTGCGGCTCGGTCGCGGCGAGGGTGTTGATGCCGATCACCTTGCTGTCCAGGTCGGCCAGCGCACCGCCGCTGTTGCCCGGGTTGATCGCCGCCGAGGTCTGCACCATGTTGCTGATCGTGGCGCCCGGCGACCCCGGGCCCTGGGGCTCGGAGACGGTCCGCCCGATGGCCGAGACGATGCCCTGGGTGACGCTGCTGGAGAGGCCCAGCGGGCTGCCCATGGCGAGGGTGATCTGGCCGATCTGGACCTTGCCCGAATCGCCGAAGCTGGCCGGCTTGAGGCCGCTCGGCGGGTTGTTCAGCCGGATCACCGCGAGGTCGGAGTCGGGGTAGCTGGCGACCAGGCCGGCGTCCAGCGCCGTGGTGCTGTTGGCGAGGGTCACCGTGAAGGTGGTCGCGGTGCCGACCACGTGGGCGTTGGTGACGATGTCGCCCTTGTCGTCGTAGACGATCCCGGACCCGAGGCTGTCGCCGGTGGTGATCTGCACCACGGAGGGCAGCACGTTGGCGATCACCGCCTGGTAGGCGTCCTGCAACTGGATCCCGCCGTTCGACTGGCCGGACGACGAGGCGGCCTGCGGGGAGCCGGCGGCCGGGGACGGACCGGTGGCGGCGACGGTGGACGAGGAGGACGTGCCGCTGCTGCACCCGGCCAGTGCCAGCACGGCCGCCAGCGCCACCGCGACGGCCCCCGGCAGCCGCCCGCCCGGCGGCCTCGGCCCGATCGGCCGCGGCCCGGCCGGCAGGGGGTTGGCGTGTTCCTTGTGACGGCGCACCTGGCTGCCTCCGATTCGTCACCGCACCGAACGGGCGCAGGTGTGGACGCACGGAAATCCTGCTCAGCTTTTCACCGTTTTGTCCGCTTTGCGGCCTCGACTCGCCCGAACGTGGCGATCGAATCCGAACGCCTAGGATCGGCACATGACTTGGTTGATCACCGGCGGTGCCGGATACATCGGCGGACACGTCGTCCGACAGCTGCTCGACGCCGGGGAGCGCGTCGCCGTCCTGGACGACCTCAGCACCGGCGACGCCTCCCGGCTGCCGGCCGGCGTCCCCCTGATCGAGGGCTCCACCCTGGACCGCGCCGCCCTGGACGCCGCGATCCGCGAACACGGCGTCGAGGGCATCCTGCACTTCGCCGCCAAGAAGCAGGTCGGCGAGTCCGTCGAGCAGCCCTTCCTGTACTACCGCGAGAACATGATCGGCCTCCAGACCGTCCTGGAGGCCGCCGCCGAGGGCGGGGTGAAGCGCTTCCTCTTCTCCTCCTCCGCCGCGGTCTACGGCATGCCGGACGTCGACCTGGTCACCGAGTCCACGCCCTGCGCCCCGATGAGCCCGTACGGCGAGACCAAGCTGGCCGGCGAGTGGCTGGTCGCCGCGGCCGGCAAGGCCCACGGCATGTCCACCGTGGCCCTGCGCTACTTCAACGTGGCCGGCGCCGCCTCCCCCGAGCTCTCCGACGCCGGGGTGTTCAACCTGATCCCGATGGTCTTCGAGCGGCTCACCGCCGGCGAGGCCCCGCGGATCTTCGGCGACGACTACCGGACCCCGGACGGCACCTGCGTCCGCGACTTCATCCACGTCTCCGACATCGCCTCGGCGCACGTGGCGGCCGCCAAGCGGATGGCCGCCGACCCGGCCGGCGCGACCTCCCTGGTGCTGAACATCGGCCGCGGCGAGGGCGTCAGCGTCAAGGAGATGCTGGAGGTGATCGGCAAGGTCACCGGCTACGACACCGCCGCCGAGGTGACCCCGCGCCGCGCCGGCGACCCGGCCCGCGTGGTGGCCTCCGCCGACCTGATCCACCGCGAGCTGGGCTGGACCGCCCGTCACGACGTGACGGAGATGGTCTCCTCCGCGTGGGACGGCTGGTGCAGCCGCCACCCCGGGGCCCGCAAGGCCTGAGGCCCGACCCGGCGCCGCCGCTCCGGCGGCGCCGACCCGGCGGTGTCCGCCCCGCGGTTCAGCGGGCGGGCACCGCCGTGCCGTAGAAGGCGTCCAGCGCGTACACGCAGCGGTCCTTGGAGCCGACGAAGACCCGGCCGCCGACCGCCACCGGCGAGCCGGTGAGCTCGCCCTTGGTGCCGAGCTCCCAGCGCAGCTGACCGCTCGCCAGGTCCAGGGTGTGCAGCGAGTGGTCCCGGCTGCCCAGGTGCACCAGGCCGTCGGCCACCGCCGGGGAGCCGACGATCTCCCCGCGGGCGGTGTAGCGCCAGCGCTCCCGGCCGCCGGCTGCCTCGAAGGCGTACAGCACCTCGCCGTTGCCGACCAGCACCATGCCGTCCGCGACCACCACCGGGTCGGCGCCCTGGCGGCGGCCGGTGACCCCGCGCCAGCGGTCCAGGCCGGTGGCCGCGTCCAGCGCGTAGACCGTGCCCAGGTAGTCGGCCACGTAGACCGCGTCGGCGTCCAGGGCGGGCGGGGTGAACAGCACCACCGGGGCCTCGAAGCGCCAGCGCTCCGCCCCGCTGGCCGCGTCCAGCGCGTACACCCGGGTGCCGGCCGACACGTACAGCACGCCGCCGCGCTCCACCGGGTGCGAGGGCACGTCCTCGCCGACCGGGAAGGACCAGCGCAGGCCCGCGCCGCGCGGATCGACGCAGCGCAGCCGCCCGCCGCCGTAGTAGTAGGCGGCGCCGCCCACCAGGACCGGACCGGACTGCGGGTTCTCGTAGTCCTGCTGGGCGTCGTCCGCGCGCCACAGCTCGGCGCCGTTGGCGGCCGAGCGGAGCTGGACGCCGCCGCCCCTGATGCCGCAGCAGAGCACGCCGTCGGCGGCGGAGAGCGAGTAGACCCAGCCGTCCAGCGAGGTGCGCCAGCGCTCGGTGCCGTCCGCGGCGTCCACGGTGTACAGGTGCGGGCCGTCCGCCGCGTGCACCCGGCCGGCGTCCACCGCGAGCGCCCAGGCGACGTCCCGGGTCTTGTAGCGGCGCTCGCCGGAGGCGATGTCCAGCGCGTGCACCTCGAAGCTGGAGACGAAGAGCGTGCCGTCCGCGACCACCGGGGTGCCCCAGACGTCGTTGGACATCCGGAACCGCCAGGGGCGCCAGCGGGCGACCGGCGCGGGCGGCGGGGTGGGGGCCCGGCGGACCCAGTCGGTCGTGGCCGGGGCGGTGCTCGGGCCGGGCTGCTCGTACTCGGCCCGCGGCCCCGGGCCTATCCGCACCGAGGCACCGGACAGCTGCACCTCGACGGAGCCGCCGGTCGGCGCCCGGTGCCGGTTCGGGGAGGCGATCTTCGCGGTCGGGATCTCGGCGTCCGAGTGCGGGCCCGGCTGCGGCAGGCTGTGCACCGGCCCGGCCGGCGGCTGGGCGTGCCGCCCGCCCGGGTTGGTGCGCGGGTCGGCCGGTCCGAGGTGCTGCGGCGGGACGTGCGCGGGCGGGACGTGCGCGGGCGGGCCCTGGGGATGCGGGGGCGGCTGGGCCGGTCCGGCCGGCGGGCGCGACGGCGGGGCGGCCGGCCGGCGGCCCCGCTTGCGCTCGATCAGCTCCAGCGCGTTGGCCGGCAGCCACTCCCCGGCCTCGCCGGAGGCGTCGTCCCGCGAGAAGAGGTGCGGGGCCAGCTCGGTCTGGATCTGCGCCGGGGTGGGCCTGCGCTCGGGGGCCTGCTGCATGCAGGCGCGGACCAGGTCCATCAGCTCCGGCGGCATGCCGGTCAGGTCCGGCTCCTCGCGCAGCAGCTGGAACACCGTCTCGACGGGGTTGGAGCCCCGGTAGGGCGGGTGCCCGGTGGCGCAGAAGACCATCAGCGAGCCGAGCGAGAAGACGTCGCTGGCGCCCCGGACGGTACGGCTGTCCCGGGCCTGCTCGGGGGACATGTAGGCGGGAGTGCCGACCGCGACGTTGGTCATGGTGAGCCGGGTGCTGGACACCCCGGCCGCGATGCCGAAGTCGATCACCTTCGGGCCGTCCTCGACCACCAGGACGTTGGAGGGCTTGAGGTCGCGGTGGATCAGCCCGGCCGCGTGGATGGACTGGAGGGCCTCCGCGATGCCTGCGACCAGCCAGCGGGTGGCCTCCACCGGCAGCGGGCCGCAGTCCTCGACCAGGTCCTCCAGGGAGGGGGCCGGGATGTACGCGGTGGCCAGCCAGGGCACCCGGGCGTCCGCGTCCGCGTCCACCACGGCCGCCGTGTAGAAGCCGCCGACCGTCTTGGCCGCCGCGATCTCCCGGGCGAAGCGGACCCGGAACAGCTCGTCCTCGGCCAGCTCACCCCGCACGGTCTTGATGGCCACCCGCCGCCCCGACGCGGAACGCGCCAGGTAGACCAGCCCCATCCCACCCGCGCCGAGCCGCCCCAGCACCTCGAAGGGCCCGATCCGCCTCGGATCGTGCGCCGTCAGCTGGTCCACTCCGCTGCCACCTCCCCGTTGTCCGCACCCGCCGCGTGGTGCCGGACCCGATTCTCCAATGCCGTCCTCCGCATATCCAACCTCCCCCACCCTCCGGAACCCGTCGTCCGGGCCCGGACGACGCCCCGGACAGCCCTCTGACCAGCGAGGACGGAACGGCCGGATCCTGACGCCCGCTCCGGGGGCGGCTTGCGCCCGGAGCCCCGGACCGTCCACTTCCGGACGGGACCGCACCCTTCGACCGTCGTCACGCTCTGTCACCCAACCACCCCTCAGCGGACTCGCCGTCACGCTGTGAGGTCAAAAGCACACGGGGGGGCTTCAACAGGGGCTTCGAAGCCCGGTGAATATCCGTCCGAAGTGGTTCATGCCGCTATACCAACCCCCGTGCGGAGTAATAGTCGCATCACCGAATCGCGCCAAGATCGTGCCACGGTAAGCTGACGGCATGACAGGACAAGTTCGCACCGTCGACGGTCGCGTCGCCGGGCGACGCGGACAGGAGACGCGGCAGAAGCTGCTCGATTGCCTCCGCGAGATGCTCAGCACGTCGCCCTATCGGGACGTCAAGGTCATCGACGTCGCCCGTATGGCGGGTACCTCCCCCGCGACCTTCTACCAGTACTTCCCGGATGTCGAGGGCGCTGTCCTCGAAATCGCCGAGGAAATGGCCAAGGACGCCGACCAGCTCAAAGAGCTGGTGGCCGGAAAGTCCTGGGCAGGGAAGTCCGGACCGACCACTTCGGAAGAACTGGTCGACG
The DNA here is from genome assembly GCF_042798815.1 of Kitasatospora sp. NPDC057738. NCBI lineage: Bacteria > Bacillati > Actinomycetota > Actinomycetes > Kitasatosporales > Streptomycetaceae > Kitasatospora > Kitasatospora sp. NPDC057738. The sequence continues at coordinate 9,002 of NZ_JBHVJT010000041.1, forward strand.
GATTCCTCGCCTTCTGGCGCAAGAACGACGCCATTCTCCGAGTGGTCACGCTCGGTGCCGCCGAAGGGGACAAGCGGTTCTTCAAGATCCGCATGACGGTCCTCAACGCGGTCGCCAAGCCACTCGCGGAGGCCGTCAAGGAACTCCAGGCGAAGGGTCAGGCCGACAAGTCGCTCGATCCGAACGCCGTGGCCGGGGCCCTGGTCTCGCTGCTCGCCTCGGCGGCCGAGCACCAGAAGGCCTTCACCTCCTGGGGCGTCAAGGTCAAGGACCTCAAGCCCAACCTCGCTCCCCTGGTGTACCTGGGCGTCACCGGCAAGAAGGCGCCCAAGTAGGACCGTTCTCCGACCCATCATCCGCTCCGCGCGCAGCCCCGGCCTCCTGTCCGGGGAACGACGGACGGCGGCCGTGTCCTCGGGGGAGGTCCGCCGACGTACCGCACGCGCGCCAGACATGCCGGTGGGGGGGGGACCCGGGAAAGGGGGCCCCCCCCCCCCCCCTCCCCGGTTTTTGGGGGGGTGGTCTCAAGAAAGAGACACCTTTCCTCTTCTCCGTCCCCTTTGGGGCCTCTCCCATGCCC
>NZ_JBHVJT010000041.1:9591-46784 GCF_042798815.1 Kitasatospora sp. NPDC057738
CTCGGCGCGGCCGGCGTGGTCCGGCTCGCGGAGCGGCACGGCTGGCACGGCGTGGGGGGGGGGGGAGAAAAAAGGAGAGGCCGACCCCCCCCCCACCCCCCCCCCCCGCCCAACCCCCACGGCCCCCCCCCCCCACAACCCCCCCCCCCCCCCACCGGCATGTCCGGGGTTCGGAGGGGTGCGGCCCCGGGACGGCGCCGTGCTGCCGTTCCGGGGCCCTTGCGGAGCCGTTCAGGGGGCCGTGCGGCGCCGTGGGGTCAGGGGCAGCGCACGACCTGGCCGGCGTAGGCCAGGCCCCCGCCGAAGCCGAAGAGCAGGACCGGGTCGCCGGGCGAGAGCTCGCCGCGCTCGACCAGCTTGGAGAAGGCCAGCGGGATGGAGGCGGCCGAGGTGTTGCCCGAGTGGACCACGTCCCGGGCCACCACCGCGTCCTCGCCGAGCCCCAGCTTGCGGGCGATCGTGTCGATGATCCGCAGGTTGGCCTGGTGCGGGACGAAGCCCTTCAGCTCGGACGGGTCGATCCCGGCCCGCTCGCAGGCCTGGCGGGCCAGCGGGGCGAGCTGGGTGGTGGCCCAGCGGAAGACCGCCTGGCCCTGCTGGCTGATCACCGGGTCCCAGCCGGTGATCACCACGGCGTCGCCCCGCTCCGGCTCGGAGCCCCAGACCACCGGCCCGATGCCGGGCTCGCCGCCCTCCTCCTGGGCCTCGATCACCGCGGCGCCGGCGCCGTCGCCGAAGATCACGCAGGTGGAGCGGTCGGTCCAGTCGAGCGTGTCGGACATCCGCTCGGCGCCGATCACCAGGGCGCGGCGGGCCGAGCCGGCCCGGATCGCGTGGTCGGCGGTGGCCAGGGCGTACGAGAAGCCGGAGCAGACCGTGTTGATGTCGTACGCGGCGGGCGAGCGCACGCCCAGCCGGGCGGCCACCGCGGCGGCGGTGTTGGGGCTGCGCTCGATCGCGGTGCAGGTGGCGACCACGACGAGGTCGATCTCCTCGGCGGTCCGGCCGCTGTTGGCGAGGGCCTTCTGCGCCGCCTCGGTGGCGAGGTCGACCAGGCTCTCCTCCTCGGCGATGTGCCGGGTGCGGATGCCCACACGGGTGCGGATCCACTCGTCGTCGGTGTCGACGAGCCCCGCCAGGTCGGCGTTGGAGAGGACCTTGGGGGGCTGGTAGTGCCCGAGTGCCACAATGCGAGAACCGCTCATACTGCCATGGAACCGGGTTACCCGCTGGTCAGCATGGTATGACCGGCGACAGGATCCGCCCCCTCGATCTGTAGGAGGTGGACAAGGGGCCTTGGGGGGCCCGGGTTCCGCGTACGCCGAGGTCAGGCGGCCAGCGCGGCGGTGTCGCCCATCACGATGACCGGGTGGGCCGCCGGGTCCAGGGTGCGGATCAGCTGGGCCATCTTGTCCTCGGGGATCGACACGCAGCCGTGGGTCGGGCCGTCGTGGTCCACGTGGAGCCAGATGCCGCCGCCCTTCTTGGAGCCCATCGGGCGGCGCGTGTCGAGCGGGGAGTTGCCGGCGACCCGGTTGTAGTTGATCGCGACCACGTAGTCGAAGGAGCCGGCCAGCTGGTCCCCGAAGAAGCCCGTGCCGGAGACCACGAAGCTCGGGTCCTTGTCGTACGGGAGCTTGCTGCCCGGGTCCGCCTTGCGGCCGCCCGCGTCGGTGAGGTTGAACACGCCGATCGGGCTGCGCAGGTCGCCCTCGTTGTGGTCGGTGGTCCAGCCGTTCTTGCCGTTGTGGCCCTGCCAGGTCTCGCCGGCCAGCCAGCGGCCCTCGGAGGTGCGGGTCCAGAGGGTGACGGCGTTCTTGTCGGTGTTCCTGTCCTGGCCGGAGGCGACCACGACCTGGGTGGTCTCGGCGGGTATCTGCGCGGTGAACTTCGCGCCGAGGCCGGGTATCGCGGCGACCGAGCCGTCCGTACGGGTCTGGCTGCGGTCGGCGGCCGGGGCCGCGGCCTGCCGGTCGGAGGCGGCCTGGGCGGCCGCGGGTGCCGGCCCGGGCTGGTCGGGCTTGCTGACGCCATCCGGGCCGGGGCCGTCGGCGGCGGTGATGCCGGGCTTGGCGCCGTCCTGGCCGACGGCGTACCAGCCGGCGGTGGCGGCGACCAGCAGCGCGGTGCCGGCCATCACGGCCTTGCCGTGACGTTTCTGCTTGGCCTTGCGCCGCCGTCCCCGCGCGGCCGTCCGGCCACCCGCCACGGGCGCGGCGGCGAGCACCACGGGCGCGGCCTCGTAGCGGGCCTCGGGCACGGGTTCGTGGACGGGCTCGTAACGGGCGTCGGGCACGGGCTCGTAACGGGCCTCGGGCACGGGCTCGTAGCGGCCCTCGGGCACGGCTTCGTGAACGGGCTCGGCCCGGTAGACCGACTCGGCCTCGTAGCCCGGCTCGGCCGGGTACTGGACGGGTTCGGCCCCGTACGGCTGGAACGGCTGCCGGTACGCCTCGTAGTACCCGTCAGGGGCCTGCTCGTACGGCTGGTACTCGCCGTAGTAGGCGTCCTGCTGAACCGGCTGCCGGTACGGCTGGAAGCTCTCGTACTGCTGCTGCGGCATCAGGTCGACCGGCTCCTGCGTCGGCTGGTGCGGCGGGTACGCGGTGGCGCGATCAGAACCGGACATGCCGTCGATCCTGCCAAACGCCGTACCCGTTGGTAAACCCGGGCCCCGTGCGGAGGCCGTGAAGACAACCGCCGCCCGGGCCGACGGACGGCCGGGGCGGCGGAGGACTTCGAAGACCGGAACGGGGTCAGAGGCGCATCGCCTGCGGGGACTCACGGCGCATCGGGTCCGGGCCGTCGTACTCGCGGATGACCTCGTAGCGGGTGTTGCGCTCCACCGGGCGGAAGCCCGCGTCGCGGATCAGCCCGAGCAGGTCGTCGCGGCCGAGCTTGTTCGGGGTGCCGAAGTTGTCCGCGTCGTGGGTGATCTTGTACTCGACCACCGAACCGTCCATGTCGTCCGCGCCGTGGCTGAGCGCCAGCTGGGCGGTGGCGACGCCGTGCATCACCCAGAAGACCTTGACGTGCGGGACGTTGTCGAAGAGCAGCCGGGAGACCGCGAAGGTCTTCAGCGCCTCGGCGCCGGTGGCCATCTCGGTGCGGGCCATCAGCTTGTTGCGCACGACGCCGTCCTTGGAGTCGTGGAAGTCGTGCTGGTAGCGCAGCGGGATGAAGACCTGGAAGCCGCCGGTCTCGTCCTGGAGCTCGCGCAGCCGCAGCACGTGGTCCACCCGGTGGCGGGGCTCCTCGATGTGGCCGTACAGCATGGTGGCCGGCGTCTTGAGGCCCTTGCTGTGCGCGAGGCGGTGGATCCGCGACCAGTCCTCCCAGTGGGTGTCGTGGTCGACGATGTGCTGGCGGACCTCCCAGTCGAAGATCTCCGCGCCGCCGCCGGTCAGCGACTCCAGGCCGGCGTCGATCAGCTCGTCCATGATCTCGTCGGCGGACAGGCCGCTGATCTTCTCGAACCAGTGGATCTCGGTGGCGGTGAAGGCCTTCAGCGAGACGTTCGGCAGCGCCGCCTTCAGCTCCCGCAGCGAGCGCGGGTAGTAGCGCCACGGCAGGGTCGGGTGCAGGCCGTTCACGATGTGCAGCTCGGTGAGGGACTCGACCTCCATCGCCTTGGCGAGGCGGACGGCCTCCTCGATGCGCATCGTGTACGCGTCCTTCTCGCCCGGCTTGCGCTGGAACGAGCAGTACGCGCAGGACGCGTTGCACACGTTGGTCATGTTGAGGTGGCGGTTGACGTTGAAGTGGACGACGTCGCCGTTCTTCCGCGTCCGCACGTGGTGGGCCAGCCCGCCCAGCCAGGCCAGGTCGTCGCTCTCGTAGAGCGCGATCCCGTCCTCGCGGGTCAGCCGCTCACCCGCGTAGACCTTCGCCTCCAGCTCGCGCTTGAGCCCTGCGTCCATGCGGTGACCCGCCTCCTCCGACATTCGATTCCTTGCCGGAATGAGCGTACGCCTATGCCGAGAGCAGCTCGGCGAGCAGTGTCGGGTCGATGTTGCCGCCGCTGACCACGGCCGCCACCGCCTGGCCCCCGGTCTCGGCGGCGCGGTGGAAGTAGGCGGCCGGTGCGACCGCCCCGGAGGGCTCGGCGACCAGCCGGCCGCGGCGGGCCAGCACGGCCACGGTGGCGCGGATCTCGTCCTCGGTGACGGTGACGATGTCGTCCACGTAGGCGGTGACGTGCTCGAACGGCAGCACGCCGAGCGACGGGGTGCGCAGCCCGTCCGCGATGGTCCGGTAGGTGTCGGCGACCGGCCACTCGACCCGGCGGCCGGCCCGCAGGCTGGCCCGGGCGTCGGCGGCCAGCTCGGGCTCCACGCCGATCACCCGGATGCCGGGGCGGGTGAGCTTGAGCGCGGCCGCCGTCCCGCCGATCAGGCCGCCGCCGCTGACCGGCACCAGGACGGTGTCCAGCTCGGCCGGGGCGTCCTCGGCGATCTCCAGGCCGACCGTGCCCTGGCCCGCGATGATGAACGGGTCGTCGTACGGCGGGACCCAGACGTAGCCGTGCTTCCCGGCCAGCTCGGCGGGCAGGGTGTCCCGCTCCTCCGGCGCGACCAGGATCACCTCGGCGCCGAACGAGCGGGTGGCCTCCACCTTCACCGCGGGCGAGGTGTCCGGCATCACGATCACGGCCTTGATGCCGAGCGTCCGGGCCGCGTACGCCACCGCCTGCGCGTGGTTGCCGCTGGACTGGGCGACCACGCCCCGGGCGCGCTCGTCCTCGGTGAGCGCGGCCAGCCGGTTGTAGGCGCCGCGGGTCTTGAACGCCCCGGTCGGCTGGAGGTTCTCGGGCTTCAGCCAGAGCCGCCGTTCCCCCTCGGCCGCCCAGGGGGCGGGGACCAGTGGGGTGCGCACGGCGACCCCCGCGATCCGCTGCCGAGCCGCCCGCAGCTCCTCCAGACCGACCAGCGCCATGCGTCACTCTCCTACAGGAGGAAGTTCACTCACCCGGTTTTCCCACTTCGTGGAGAGTACGACGGTGGTACGGGTTCGGGCCACGCCCTTCGTGCCCGAGATCCGCTTGACCACCGATTCCAGGCCGGCCACGTCGGCCACCCGGACCTTCAGCATGTACGAGTCGTCACCGGCGATGAACCAGCAGTCCTCGACCTCGTTGAGGTCCTTCAGCCGGAACGCCACGTCCTCGTGGTCCGCGGCGTCGGTGAGCTGAAGGCCGATCAGGGCCGTCACGCCGAAGCCGAGCGAGGCCGGGTTGACCGTCGCCCGGTAGCCGGTGATGACCCCGGCCTGCTCCAGGCGGTTGATCCGGTCCGTGACGCTCGGGCCGGAGAGCCCGACCAGGCGGCCCAACTCGGCGTAGGACGCGCGGCCGTTCTCCCGGAGCGCCTGGATGAGCTGTCTGTCCACCGTGTCCATATACCGTCCGCGTCCTTCCGAACCTCGCCAGACCCACAGATCATTATCCGGATTCAAAGGCGCCCTGCGCCGACCGACCCGGATATCGCAGAGAAGATACTCTCCCGCCCCCGGTCTCCTTACTCCCCCTCAGCCGGAGCGCCGTCGCCGCCGGCCGTCCTGCGGGCGGCCGCGCCCAACTCCCCCTCCCAGCGCAGGTACAGGGAATGCGGCACGTCGACGGCGTCCAGCACCCGTCCGGCCACGAAATCCACGAGCTCGCGCACGGTGGAGCCGCCGGCGTAGAAACCGGGCGAAGCGGGCAGGACGACCGCCCCCTGCGCGTCGAGCTCCACCAAGTGCTTCAACGTCACCCCGTTGAGTGGTGTCTCGCGCACGCAGACGACGAGCGGGCGGCGCTCCTTGAGGGTGACGCTGGCCACGCGCTGCAGCAGGTCCTTGCTCAGGCCGAGCGCGATCCCGGCCACCGCGCCGGTGGTCGCGGGCACCACGAGCATGCCCTTGGCCGGGTAGGAGCCGCTGGACGGGCCGGCCGCGAAGTCCCCGGCGGGCCAGTAGCGGACGTCGTCCAGGCCCCGGTCGCTCCCGAGCCAGGCGGCCAGGTCGGCGCGCCAGTGGGCGTCCCGGAAGGAGATGCCGGTCTCGTCCAGGATGGTGAGCCGGGCGGCGCGGCTGACGATCAGGTCCACCGCCTCGCCGGCGGCCAGCAGCGCGCGGATCACCGAGGCCGCGTACGGCGTCCCCGACGCGCCCGAGACCCCGACCACCCACGGCTGACGCTTCGCAGTTCCCATGGGGCAATTCTGACCCGCCTCGACCTGCGCGTTCGGCCCGGGCCGGCCGGGAGGGGGTCCAGGAGCCCCGACCCCTGGAAGGATGGGCCGCATGGCAGCGACCCTCGTCGACCTCACCCATCAGGTGACCACCGCGATGCCCGTCTACCCCGGCGACCCGGCCGTCCTGCTGGAGCCCGCGCTCACCACCGCCACCGCCGGGGTGAACGTGCTGGCCCTGCACCTCGGCTCGCAGTCCGGGACGCACGTGGACGCGCCGTACCACGTGGACGTCACCTGGCCGACCCTGGACGGGCTGCCGCTGGAGCGGTTCACCGGCCCGGCCGTGGTCGCCGACCTGCGCGGGCTGGAGCCCCGGACGGCCGTCACCCCCGAGCTGCTGGCGCCCGCGCTGGAGCGGGCCGCCGAGGGGACCGTCCTGCTGCTGGCCACCGGCTGGGCCCGGCACTGGGGCACCGACGCCTACCTCGCCCACCCCAGCCTGACCCCCGCCGCCGCCGAGGCGATCGTCGCCGCCGGGGTGCGGACGGTCGGGGTGGACGCGCTCAGCGTCGACCCGACCCCCGACCCGGGCCCGGGCGATCCCACGGTGGCCGCCCTGCTCGCCGACCTCACCGACGAGCACGACCACGGCACCGCCGAGGAGCCGACGCTGGCCGCCCACCGGGTGCTGCTGGGGGCGTCCGGCGGCGGGGTGATCGCCGAGAACCTGACCGACCTGCGGCCGCTGCTGGCTGCCCAGGAGGCCGGCCTGCCGGTGGAGGTCTCGCTGTTCCCGCTGCGGCTGGTCGCGGCGGACGGCGCACCCGTGCGGGCGGTGGCCCGGCTGGGCTGAACCGGCGAGTAGACTCCCGGGACTTGGTCTAGACCATCCCCCGTCAACGCCAGTACGCTTTCCGGCCATGGCTGAGATCATCGGAGTGATCGAGCGACTCTGGCGCTACCCCGTGAAGTCCACCGGCGGCGAGCGGCTCGACTCCGTCGAGGTGGACGGACGCGGCCTGGCCGGCGACCGCCTCTACGCCGTCCGCGACGCGGCCGGGAAGCTCGGCTCGGGCAAGAACACCCGCCGCTTCCGCCGGATGGACGGCCTGCTCCGCCTCTCCGCCCGACTCGGCCACCGGATCGACGGCCCCGAACTGTTCGATCCGCTCGGCCGCCCGGTCGACCGGCCGAACGCCTTCCTGCGCGCGTACCTCCAGCGCGAGGACGTCGAACTCGCCCGCGAGGACGCCGTGTCGCACTTCGACCGGCTGCCGGTCAGCGTGCTCAGCACCGCCACCCTGGACTGGGTCCGCGAGGCCGTCCCCTTCGCCGTGATCGACGAGCGCCGGTTCCGCCCCAACATCGTGCTGCGCACCCCGCCCGGCACCCCGCCGTTCGTCGAGGACGCCTGGCTCGGCCGCCAGGCGTCCGGCGAGGCCCCCGGCAGTGCCCGGCTCTCCTTCGTCGCCTCCAGCGAGCGCTGCGCGATGACGGGTGCCCCGCAGCCCGGACTTCCGCACGCGCCCGAGATCCTCAAGGCCGTCGTGCACGCCCACGACGGGCGGCTGGACGCGCTCGCCGAGGTCGCCGCCCCGGGTCGCCTGCGGGTCGGCGACCGGCTGCTCCTGGGCTGACCGCGGCCTTTCGCGTACAACCTACTGTTCGTCAACACCTTTCTCCGATTGACGACTTGACCTTCGCTCGCCCATCCTGTCTTACTGTCATAAGACAGGAGAACAACTAGTGATCGAGTTCGTCCTCGACAGCCGCTCGCGGGTCGCCACCTACATGCAACTCGTGCTCCAGGTGAAGCAGGCCCTGCGGGTCGGACTGGCCCGGCCCGGCGACCAACTACCGAAGGTCCGCGAGGTGGCGCGCACCCTGGCGATCAACCCCAACACCGTCCTCAAGGCCTACCGGGAACTGGAGTTGGAGGGGCTCGCCGAGGGCCGGCCCGGCGTGGGGACCTTCCTGGTCGGCACGCTGGCCGGCCCCGCGCTGGCCAACCAGGCCGAGTTGCGCGAGGACCTGGTGGCCTGGCTGCGCAAGGCCGAGACCGCCGGACTCGCCCACGAGGACATCGCCGCGCTGATCGACACCACGATGCGGGCAACACTCAACAGGGGGAAGACATGACGGAAGTCGCGCTGGAAGCACGCGAATTGGGCAAGCGGTACGGCAAGGCATGGGCACTGGAGGGCTGCTCGCTCCAGCTCCCGGCCGGACGGATCGCCGCACTGGTCGGCCCGAACGGGGCGGGCAAGTCCACCCTGCTGCACCTGGCCGTCGGACTGCTCGAACCGGACGCCGGCGAGGTCCGGGTGTTCGGCCGCGACCCCCGGCAGGGCGTCGCGGCACTGGCCGGGATCGGATTCGTCGCCCAGGACACCCCGCTCTACCCGGACTTCACCGGGGACGAGCTGATCACCATGGGCGGCAAGCTCAACCAACGCTGGGAGGCCGCCCCCGCCCGCGACCGGCTGACCCGCCTCGGCATCCCCCTCGACAAGCCGGTCGGCCGGCTGTCCGGCGGCCAACGCGCCCAGGTGGCACTGGCCCTGGCGCTCGCCAAGCAGCCCCGGCTGCTGCTGCTGGACGAGCCGGTGGCCGCCCTCGACCCCCTGGCCCGGCACGCGTTCATGCAGGAACTGATGGGCGCCGTCGCCGAGAGCGGCACCACCGTGCTGCTCTCCTCGCACCTGCTCGCCGACCTGGAACGGGTCTGCGACCACCTGGTCGTCCTGAACACCGCACAGGTCCAACTGACGGGTGCGGTGGACGACTTGCTCGCCGAGCACTGCCGGATCACCGGCCCCCGGACCGGCACGGAGTCCGTACCGGGAGTGGCCGCCGTCATCCAGGCCAGCCACACCGAGCGCCAGTCCACCCTGCTGGTGCGCACCGACGGGCCGGTGGACGAGAACGTCTGGACCGTCCACCCGGTGACCCTGGAGGACCTCGTCCTCGCCTACCTGGGCGCGGGCGACACCCGGTTCTCCCCGGAGGTGGCGGCATGACCTGGCTGATCTGGCGCCAGCACCGCAAGCAACTGTTCTGGACGCTCGCCGCGCTGGCCGCACTGGCCGCCGTGATGGTGCCCACCGGCCTCGCGATGCGCGGCGCCCTCGACCGCAGCGGCCTCGGCTCCTGCCTCGCCAAGCTCGGCCACGAGAGCCTGCTGACCGGGGCCGGCGGCTGCGAGGGCCTCAACCAGCGCTTCCAGAACCAGTACGGCGGACTCCTCTACGTCGCCGTCCTGTTCGTCCTGCTGCCGGTGCTGGTCGGACTGTTCTTCGGCGCGCCGCTGGTCGCCCGCGAGGTGGAGAACGGCACCCACCGCCTGGTGTGGACCCAGGGGATCAGCCGGCGGCACTGGGTGCTCGCCAAGTTCGGACTGGTGGGCGGCGCCGCGGTGCTGCTCGCGGTCGCGTACGCGCTGGGCGTGGCCTGGTGGTTCGGCCCCTTCGCGGCCACCGGCCAGGGCCGGCTGGGCTACCTGAGCTTCGACGTCCAGGGCGTCGCCCCGATCGCGTACACCCTGTTCGCGGTGGCGCTCGGCGTGTACACCGGCACGGCGGCCCGCAAGGTGCTGCCCGCGATGGGGATCTCGCTCGCCGCGTTCGCCGCGGTGCGCGTCCTGGTCGAGACGGCGGTCCGCCCGTACCTCCTCCCGGCGAAGACGGCCACGTACGCGGCGGAGAGCGGACTGCTCCCCAACCGCTATGCCGGGGACTGGGTCTTCGACCAGGTGGTGCGCAACGGCGCCGGCGAGACCGTGCTGCACGACGGGCAGATCGGCTGCCCGCCGGCCACGGACCCGGGGGCCGCCGACTGCGCCAGGAACATGGCCGAGCACGGCTTCGGCGCCGGGCCGTACACCAACGCGCTGGAGTACCAGCCCTCCGACCGGTTCTGGACCTTCCAGGGGATCGAGTCGGGGCTGTTCCTCGCCCTGACCGCACTGCTGGTGTTCCTCGCGGTGCGGCGGATCCGGCGGATCTCCTAAGCGGGGTGGGCCGGGTGGCCGCGGACCGGGCGCCGCGGCCTGCCGATCACGGCCCCCCTCAGGGGGCGTCGCCGTCGCTCCCGGATCCCGCCGCAGGGACGGCGACCGCCCGCAGGTAGGCGTCGACGAAGATGTCGACGATCTCGTCCATCGAGGGCAGCCCGGCCCCCAGGGCGGGCTCCAGCACCGGCCGCATCAGGACGTGGTTGAGCAGCGGGCCGAGCAGCAGCTGGATCAGCACCGGGGTGGGCAGCGGTCTCAGCCGGCCGGCCCGCACGTGCGGCCGCAGCAGCCGGTCGAGGCTGTCGAGCGTCCGCGGCAGGTTGGCGGCCACCACCCGGGCGGCGGGGCCGTCCGGCCGGCCGAGCAGGTCGGCGAAGACCGCCGGGACGATCCGCGGCTCGTGCGCGAAGGCCGCGACGAAGGTGGTGTGCAGCGCCCGGACGGTGTCCTCCAGGCGCTCCGGCGGGTCGGCGGCGAGGGCCTCCAGGCCGGGCAGCGCGGAGTGCCGCTCGAAGACCGCGGCGAGCAGGCCGTCCCGCCCCTCGAAGACGGTGTGCAGGCTGGGCAGCGAGCAGTCCGCCCGGTCCGCCACCGCGTCCAGGGTGACCCCGGCCAGGCCCCGCTCGGCCACCAGCAGCGCCGCCGCCTCGATCGCGCGCTCGCGCACCGGCGGCCGACCGCCCGGGTCGACCCCCGCCTCCCGGACCGCCTCGTCCAGCGCGGCCCGGGAGCCGCCGAGCCGGCGCAGCAGCGTGCTGCGGGAGATCCCGGCCGTCGTGGCGATCGCCGTCAGCGGGACGTCGGCGACGTCCTGGCCCCGTTCCTTCGCCGCCGCGAGGGCGGCCGTCACCAGCTCCTTCATGTGGAGCATCGTACTGCTTGACATCTGGAACGGTTCCAGAGACTCTGTAAAGGCAGGTTCCACACGGACAGTGATCGATCGAACACTGAAAGGGGAGAGCCATGAGCGTCGTGATCTCCGGAGGCGGGCCGGCCGGAATGATGCTGGGCCTGCTGCTGGCACGCGCCGGCGTCGAGGTGACCGTGCTGGAGAAGCACCGGGACTTCCTGCGCGACTTCCGCGGCGACACCGTCCACGCCTCCACCGTGCGGCTGATGGACGAACTCGGCCTCGGCCGGAAGTTCGCCGCCCTGCCGCAGAGCCGCCTCGGCAACCTGATCGTCCGGACGCCCGACGCCGGCCCCGTCGCACTGAGCGCCTACGAGCGGCTGCGGCCCCCGTACAACTACATCGCCATGATCCCGCAGTGGGACCTGCTGAACTTCCTGGTCGAGGAGGCCGGGCGGGAACCCGCCTTCACCCTGCGGATGAACACCGAGGCGACCGGCCTGCTCCGGGACGGCGCCGGCCGGGTGACCGGCGTCCGGTACCGCACCCGGGACGGCGAGGAGGGCGAGCTCCACGCCGACCTCACCGTCGCCGCCGACGGCCGGCACTCCACCCTGCGCCGGGCGGCGGGCCTGGTGCCCGAGGAGTTCCCGGTGCCCTTCGACACCTGGTGGTTCCGGCTGCCCCGGCACACCCACGAGCAGGCCCTGCCGCCCAGCCTCGTCCCCGGCTTCGGCCACGGCGACCTGGCGTTGAGCTTCGCCCGGGCCGACTACTTCCAGATCGCCTACTTCCGCGCCAAGGGCGCCGACCCGCAGCTGCGCGCCGAGGGCATCGAACGGTTCCGCGCCCGGATCGCCGAACTGCTGCCCCAGTACGCCGACCGGGTCGACCGGCTGGCCGGCCTCGACGACGTCCACCTGCTCGACGTCAGGCTCAACCGGCTGAACCGCTGGCACCGGGACGGGCTGCTGCTGATCGGCGACGCCGCCCACGCGATGTCCCCGGCCGGCGGAGTGGGCATCAACCTCGCGATCCAGGACGCCGTCGCGGCCGCCACCCTGCTCGCCGGACCGCTGCGGCGCGGACGCCCGACCGTGGCGGCCCTGGCCCGGGTCCAGCACCGCCGGTGGCGGCCGACCGTGATCATGCAGGGGGTGCAGCAGGTCCTGCACCACGTGATGTTCGAGCCGGTCCTCACCGGCCGGCAGGCCGGCCCGCCCACCCGGCTGGTGCGGCTCGCCCGGTACGTCCCCGGCTTCCCGCTGCTGCTGTCCCGCCTGATCGCCTTCGGCCCGCTCCCCGAGCACGCCCCGGCCTTCGCCCGGCGCGACGCCTGAGTTCACTCGACCGGGTGAGACCCACGGTGCGGGGCGCCGCCCGGCACCAGGGCCTCTCGGCGAGCGGCGGCCGCCCGTCCCCCGCGCACCGTCCGTTCGGACGGGCGGTTCGCGGGGAACGACCGTTGGCATGACGATCCCTCACCGCTCGACCGGCACCGGCGACCACCACGTCCTGGTCCTGCACGACTGGTTCGGCACCAGCGAGGGCTGGGGCCCGTTCCTCGACTACCTCGACGGCGACGCCTTCAGCTACGCCTTCCTCGACTACCGCGGCTACGGGCGGCGCAAGGACGTCCCCGGCGCGTACACCCTCGCCGAGATCGCCTCCGACGCGCTCGCCCTGGCCGACCAGCTCGGCTGGGACCGCTTCTCGCTGGTGGGCCACTCGATGGGCGGCAAGGCGGCCCAGCAGGTGCTCGCCGAGGCGCCGCTGCGGGTGCGCAAGCTGGTCGGCCTGGCCCCGGTGCCGGCCGGGGCGTACCCCCTGGACGAAGCGGGCGAGGCGCTGTTCTACGGCGCCGCCGAGGACCGGGAGAAGCGCTTCGCCATCCTGGACCTGGTCACCGGACAGCGGGCCGGCCGGGTCTGGCTCGACCGCATGGTCGACCAGTCCCTGCGGCTGTCCACCCCGGAGGCCTTCGGCGGCTACGTCCGCGACTGGGCGACGGCCGACCTCCAGCGCCGGATCGACGGCAACCCGGTGCCGGTCAAGGTGATCGTCGGCGAGCACGACCTCGCCCTCACCGCCGAGGTGATGCGCGGCACCTTCCTCTCCCACTACCCCAACGCCGAGCTGGAGGAGCTCGGCGGCAGCGGGCACTACCCGATGTACGAGGCCCCGGTGGCCCTGGCGGTGTCGCTGGAGGGCTTCCTGCACAACTGAGCCCGGCCCGGCGCACCGGGCCGGCGCGCACCCGGGTGGACGCGCCGGGTGGACGCGCCGGGTAGACGCTGACGCATGGACCCTAGACCCGCACGCATTGGGCGTCTCATCCTTCTCGCTTACGTTCGATGCATGACAGATGAGCGAGTTGACGGCACGTCCCGGGTCCTGGTGATCGGCGTCTCCGGGGCGGTCGGACGGCACGTCGGGCTGCAGCTCGCGGCCTCCGGAGTACGGGTGCGGACAGTGCCCCCGCGGGACCTGCTCGCCCCGGTGTCGCTGGAGGCGGCGGTGCGGGGCGCCGGGGCCGTCCTGCTGGGGTGGCCGTTCCCGACGGCGGACGGGGCCACGGAGGCGGTCGGCGTGCTGGCCCGGGAGGTCGGGCGGGTGGTGCTCCTGTCGCCGGCCGGTCCCGGCCGGCCGGCGGGCGGGGTCGAGGCACTGCTCACCGGCAGCGGGGTACGGCACACGGTGCTGCGGGCGCACGGCTTCGCCGCCGCGCTGCAGTGGGCGGAGGAGATCAGGGCCGGGGGCGTGGTGCGGGGCTACGGCGGCGCGGCCGGGCTGAACCCGGTGGACGAGCGGGACATCGCGGCGGTCGCCGTCCGCACCCTGGTCGAGGACGGCCACGACGGGGCCCGGTACGTCCTCACCGGCCCGGAGTCACCCACCCAGGCGGAGCAGGTGGAGATCATCGGCGCTGCCGCGGGCCGCCCGGCCACCTGGCAGGAGGTCCCCCGCGAGACCGCCCGCCGCCGGCTGTCCGCCACCGGCCGGGCCCCCGCCGCCGTCGACGGCGCCCTGGACCTCGTGCACGCCCGCCTCTCCGCCCCCGAACCGGCCACCACCACGGTCCGGGACGTCACCGGCCACCCCGCCCGCAGCTTCCACGCCTGGGCGACGGACCACGCCGCCCTGTTCCGCTGAACCGGCCCGCCCGGCCCGGCGGTTCAGTAACGCCGGTACGCGTCGCGGCGGTTGCCCGGGTGTCAGATCCCGAGGCCGCGGACGGCCAGGTCCACCAGGGCGAAGAAGAACAGCGAGATCCCCACGAAGCTGTTGGTCTGGAAGAACGCCCGGTTGAGCTTGGACAGGTCGTTCGGCTTCACGATGGTGTGCTCGTAGACGAACGCGCCCGCGACGACCACGAGACCGAGCCAGAAGGCCACGCCGGCGTCCGTCAGGAACCCGAACCAGCCCAGCAGGAGGGTGGTCAGGAGGTGGCACACCCGCGCGCCGCGGATGGCCGCCGGGACGCCGTAGCGCGCGGGCACCGAGCGGACCCCGTTCTCGCGGTCGGACTCGACGTCCTGGCAGGCGTAGATCAGGTCGAAGCCGCCGATCCAGATGCCGACCGCCACGCCGAGGACGACCGCGTCCCAGGACCAGCTGCCCGTCACCGCCAGCCAGGCGCCGACCGGCCCCATCGCCTGGGCCAGGCCGAGGATCGCCTGCGGGAAGTTCGTGAACCGCTTGCCGTACGGGTAGACCACCATCGGCACCACGGCGATCGGCGCGAGCGCCAGGCAGAGCGGGTTGAGCATCGCGGCCGCGCCGAGGAAGACCACCAGCGCGACGGCCGAGCCGACGTACGCGGTCTTCAACGACACCGCGCCGGTGACGAGTTCGCGCGTGGCGGTGCGCGGGTTCCGGGCGTCGATCTCGCGGTCGATGATCCGGTTCGCCGCCATGGCGAAGGTCCGCAGCCCGACCATGCAGACCGTGACGACGAACAGTTCGCCCCAGTGCACCCGCCCGTCGGCGAGGAACATGGCCGTCAGCGCGGCGATGTACGCGAACGGGAGCGCGAAGACCGAGTGCTCGAACGCCACCAGGCGCAGGAACGCCTTGGTGCGCCCGGGGGTCTCGGCGGCGGCCGTGCTCACAGTCCGTACTCCTTCCAGCGGCGCGACACCAGCTCGGCCGTGGCCGGGTCCGAGGAGACCATCTCCGGCCAGCCGCCGTCGCGGGTGTAGCCCTCCTCGGGCAGCTTGCGGGTCGCGTCGATGCCGGCCTTGCCGCCCCAGAACTGCTGGTACGAGGCGTGGTCCAGGTGGTCGACCGGGCCTTCGACCACGGTGAGGTCGCGGCTGTAGTCGACGTTGCCGAAGGCCCGCCAGGCGACTTCCTGGTAGTCGTGCACGTCGCAGTCGGAGTCCACCACGATGATCAGCTTGGTCAGCGACATCATGTGCGCGCCCCAGATCGCGTGCATCGTCTTCTGGGCGTGCTTGGGGTACTTCTTGTCGATCGAGACGATCACGCAGTTGTGGAAGCCGCCGGCCTCGGGCAGGTCGTAGTCGACGATGTCCGGGATGATGATCTTCAGCAGCGGCAGGAAGAACCGCTCGGTGAACTTGCCCAGCGGGCCGTCCTCCGTCGGCGGGCGGCCGACCACGATGGACTGGAGGATCGGACGGCGGCGCATCGTCACGCAGTCGATCTTCAGCGCCGGGAACGGCTCCTGCGGGGTGTAGAAGCCGGTGTGGTCGCCGAACGGGCCCTCGGGCAGCATCTCGCCGGGCTCCAGCCAGCCCTCCACGACCACCTCGGCGTCGGCCGGGACCTGGAGCGGCACCGTCTTGCAGTCGACCATCCGGACCCGCTCCCCGGCGATGAAGCCCGCGAAGAGGTACTCGTCGATGTCCCCGGGCAGCGGCGCGGTGGCCGCGTAGGTGACGGCCGGCGGGCAGCCGAAGGCGATCGCGACCGGGAGGCGCTCGCCCCGCTTGGCCGCCACCGCGTAGTGGTTGCGGCTGTCCTTGTGGATCTGCCAGTGCATGCCGATGGTGCGGCGGTCGTGCCGCTGGAGCCGGTAGAGGCCCAGGTTGCGGATGCCGCTGTCCGGGTCCTTGGTGTGGGTCAGGCCCAGGTTGAAGAAGGACCCGCCGTCCAGCGGCCAGGTGAACAGGGCGGGCAGCGCGTCCAGGTCGACGTCGTCGCCGGTGAGCACGACCTCCTGCACCGGGGCGTCACCGGACTTCACGTGCCGGGGCGGGACGTGCGCCATCGAGGCGAGCTTGCCGAAGGCGTCCCGGAAGCCGGTGAAGCCCTGCGGCAGCTCGGGCTTGAGCAGGCCGGCGATCTTCTCGGAGATGTCGTCCGGGCCCTTGAGGCCGAGCGCCTTGGCCAGCCGCCGCTCGGTGCCGAAGACGTTCATCGCCAGCGGCATCGACGAGCCCTTGACGTTCTCGAAGAGCAGGGCCGGGCCCTTGGCCTTCTGCACCCGGTCGACGATCTCGCCGATCTCCAGGTGCGGGTCCACCTCCGCCTTGATGCGCTTGAGGTCGCCCTCGCGGTCGAGGGCCCGGAGAAACGAGCGGAGATCGTCGTATGCCATGCCTGTCAGTATCCGCCACCCGATAGCCTGGCCCGGTCAAGGGCCCCTGGAAGGCGCCCGCCGCTGTCGTCGCCCGGGGGGAGATCCCAGCCGTGCCGAGGATTCTTCTGACCATCGTCCTTCCGCTCGCGCTCTGGGTCTGGGCGTTCGTGGACTGCCTGACCACGCCCGAGGACGAGGTGAAGCACCTGCCCAAGGTGGTCTGGGTGCTGATCGTGCTGCTCTTCCCGCCGCTGGGCCCGATCGCCTGGCTGATCGCCGGCAAGCAGCGCGGCTTCCTGCGGACCGCGCCCGCCGGGGCCGGGCCGGGCTACCCGGCAGACGACCGCCCGGGCCGTCCCGCCCCGCGCGGCGGGCGCCCGCTGGCTCCGGACGACGACCCCGAGTTCCTCGCCTCGTTGAAGAAGAGCAACAAGGACCACGAGGACATGCTCAAGCAGTGGGAGGCCGACCTGCGCCGCCGCGAGCGCGAGCTGCGCGACGGCGACGAGCCCGAGGACGGCCGCAAGGGCTGATCGGCGCAGGTCCGCCCGCTCGCTCGGACAGCCCACCCCCACCGCGCGGGGTGGGCTGCGGCATTTTTGGCGCTTCCCTACGACTGCGCAACCCCTAACCCGGATGGCGCCCCCCTGCCCGCCGGGCTTGAGCGGACCTTGAGCGGGGCCCAAGAGGGCCCGCCTACATTACTGGAAGACGGCCCTGACCTGCGCCTTTCTTCATGCTCAGATCATCGGACCATCATCTGTCCGACAACCCCCGGTATCCAACCGAACACCGAGCGCTCAGCGACCGAACCGACAGCTTCTGTACAGGCCTGACAGCTAAACGAACCCGACCTTGTACGGAATCGACGCCGAAACCAGCGCGCGGCCCCTCGTACAGTCATAAGTGAAGAAAGTGATTCGCAGCCGGGGGCACAGCAGACGTTGGCTGTCGGACAGTTCCCTCACCCTTGGAGTGGTTCGAGATGACGGTTGTGCATGAGGCGCCGGTCGACGGCGAGGTCCCCGAGGTCCCGGCCGACGCCCGCGGGCGGGTCGCCGAGCTGCACGAGCTGCGCGAGAAGGTCCGCCGCGGCCCCAGCGACAAGGCCACCGAGGCCCAGCACGCCAAGGGCAAGCTGACCGCTCGCGAGCGCATCGAGCTGCTGCTGGACGAGGGCTCCTTCCAGGAGGTCGAGCCGCTGCGCCGGCACCGCGCCCAGGGCTTCGGCCTGGAGGCCAAGAAGCCGCACACCGACGGCGTGATCGTCGGCTGGGGCACCGTGCACGGGCGCACCGTCTTCACCTACGCGCACGACTTCCGGATCTTCGGCGGCGCGCTGGGCGAGGCCCACGCGCAGAAGATCCACAAGATCATGGACATGGCCATCGCGGCCGGCGCCCCGCTGGTCTCGCTGAACGACGGCGCCGGCGCCCGCATCCAGGAGGGCGTCACCGCCCTGGCCGGCTACGGCGGCATCTTCCAGCGCAACACCAAGGCCTCCGGCGTCATCCCGCAGATCTCGGTGATGCTCGGCCCGTGCGCCGGCGGCGCCGCGTACTCCCCCGCGCTGACCGACTTCGTCTTCATGGTCCGCGAGACCTCGCAGATGTTCATCACCGGCCCGGACGTGGTCCAGGCGGTGACCGGCGAGAAGATCACCCAGAACGGCCTCGGCGGTGCGGACGTGCACGCCGGCGTCTCCGGTGTCGCCCACTTCATCTACGACGACGAGCAGTCCTGCATCGAGGAGGTCCGCTACCTCCTGTCGCTGCTGCCGCAGAACAACCGCGAGATGCCGCCGTCCGTGATGAGCGAGGACCCGGTCGAGCGGCGCAACGACAGCCTGCTGGACCTGGTGCCCGCCGACGGCAACCGCCCGTACGACATGCGCAAGGTCATCGAGGAGATCGTCGACCACGGCGAGTACCTGGAGGTCCACGAGCGCTGGGCCACCAACGTGCTCTGCGTGCTCGCCCGGATCGACGGCCACGTCGTCGGCATCATCGCCAACCAGCCGCAGTCGCTGGCCGGCGTGCTGGACATCAACGCGAGCGAGAAGGCCGCCCGCTTCGTCCAGATGTGCGACGCCTTCAACATCCCGCTGGTCACCCTGCTCGACGTCCCCGGCTTCCTGCCCGGCGTCGACCAGGAGCACGGCGGCATCATCCGGCACGGCGCCAAGCTGCTGTACGCGTACTGCAACGCCACCGTGCCGCGCATCTCGCTGATCCTGCGCAAGGCCTACGGCGGCGCCTACATCGTCATGGACTCCCGCTCCATCGGCGCCGACCTGTCCTACGCCTGGCCCACCAACGAGATCGCCGTCATGGGCGCCGAGGGCGCGGCCAACGTCATCTTCCGGCGCGAGATCAACGCCGCCGAGGACCCGGACGCCATGCGCGCCCAGAAGATCAAGGAATACAAGAACGAGCTGATGCACCCGTACTACGCGGCCGAGCGCGGCCTCGTGGACGACGTCATCGACCCGGCAGAGACCCGCCAGGTGATCTCTTCCGCCCTGGCCATGCTCCGCACCAAGCACGCCGACCTGCCCAGCCGCAAGCACGGCAACCCGCCGATGTAGCGGCGCGCTCCGCCGCGCGTGCGCACCGCACGCGCCCCGCAGCAACCGCCCGTACGCACCGGGCACCCACCTCAGACCGCAGCAACCGGGGGAGAAACCAGGACATGACCGCTTCCGCCGAACCCCTCGTCCGCATCGTCCGCGGCAGTCTCACCGACGAGGAACTCGCCGCCCTGACCGCCGTCCTCGCCGCGCGCGCCGCCGCCGCGCAGCAGGCCGCCGCCGCCGCGCCGATCGAGCCGATCGCCAACTGGCAGCGCCTGGAGCGCCGCCCGGCGTACTACTCGCCGTTCAGCTGGCAGCAGGCCGCCTGACGGCCCGCGGCCCGAGCCGACGGCCGGTCACCCCGCCCGGGTGACCGGCCGTCCGGCATTGCCCCGGGGCCGCGCCGGATCGGCCTCCGCCCGCTCGCCCGGGGCCGGAAGGGCCCGCGGAGGGCTCGGTAGGATGCCTACTGGACGGTATGCGTCCGCCGCCCCGTCCGCCCCCATAGGATCGGCCGCTGCCGAGACCAGAACACTCCAGGGAGGCTGCGATGGCCAGGCAGGCCCGCGCACTGGCGACCCGCCAGGCGGTACTCGTCGCCGCGGCCGAGGTGTTCGACGAGCGGGGCTACGCCGCCGCCACGATGTCCGAGATCCTGGACCGGGCCGGCGTCACCAAGGGCGCGCTGTACTTCCACTTCCGCTCCAAGGAGGAGCTGGCGCTCGCCGTCATCGAGGGACAGGGCGTCTTCATCTCCGGCTGGACACCGGCCTCGGACAGCCCGGTGCAGAACCTGATCGACCTCGGCTACGCCTTCGCCCGCGCGCTCCAGACCGACCCGCTGGTGCGCGGCAGCATCCGGCTGACGATCGAGCACGGCAGCTTCACCCAGCCGCAGCTCGCGGCCTACCAGGGCTGGATGGACACGGTCCGCGAACTGCTGGAGCACGCCCGGGAGGCCGGCGACCTCCACCCGGGCGTCGACCTGACCGCGGCCGCCGGGGTGATCACCGGGGCCGTCACCGGCATCCAGCTGAGCTCCCAGGTGCTGGCCGACCGGCAGGACCTGGTCCAGCGGCTGTCCGACCTCTGGACGCTGCTGCTGCCCGGCCTGGTCCAGCCGCACGCGCTCGCCCGGCTGAGCGTCGCCGAGCGCGCCTGAGCCGCCGGGCACGACCGCGCGCGACCGGGCGCGACCGGGCGCGACCGGGCCGCCGGGGCCGGGCGGCCACGGCGGCCGGCTCAGACCCGGTAGCCCACCCGCCGCTCCGCCGCCACCAGGGCCGGCAGCGCCGCCGTCCAGAGCCTGCTCACGGCCTCCGGCCCGGGCCGGCCGGTCTCCTCGCCCGCGAGCAGCACCAAGCCGGCCGCCACCGCGGTGAGCAGTTCGGCGGCGGCCCGCCGGTCCACCCCGGGGCTCAGCTCGCCGGCCTCGGCGGCGCGGTCCAGCAGCCGGTGGACGACGGCGGTGAGGCTGCGCCAGGCGACGTCGGGGGCCACCGGAACGGGCCGGCCCTCCGGCCCCTCCTGGGCACCGTCCCGGCGCGGCCCCGGCCGGCCGAGCCGGACACCGGCCCGCACCACCACGTCCTCACGCAGCATCCGGGCCAGCTCGTGCGTGAAGTCGATCAGGCCCTGGAGCGCCGGACCGTCGGCCCGCAGCGCGCGCAGCGCGGCCGAGCCGACCTCCCGCCCGGAGGCGCAGCGCACCCCGTCGGCGAGGGCCTGCTTGGACACGAAGTGGAAGTAGAGGGCCCCCTTGCTCACCCCGGCCCGCCGGCTGATGTCGACCAGGCTGGCGGCCTCGAAGCCCACGCGCGCGAAGGTCTCCGCGGCGGCGAGCAGTACGGCCTGCCGGGTCCGCCCAGCCCGTTCCTGCTTGACCACTGGCCCCCTCCGGACTCGGCCGGGCGCGATCCCCGCCCCACCCGGCTGCTGTCGGCGCGGCCCCTGCGGAGGCGGCGCTCGCATGCGGACGGCACCCTCCGAAACCGCATGGTTGGTATCTAATCTAGCGCCTGCTTCGCCCCCGCCGTCCAGCGGGGACGGACCCCCATCGATGGTCCGGGACCCCCTCAACGGGCATTCCCCCAGCCCACGGGGCAGGTAGCGTGATCGGGCCGGAGAATGCGACCCGGGCACCCCCAGTCGCAAAACACAAACCGGGTGGTATGTATGTTTTGCTCGGACGGCCGTGGCGGCCGCTCCGACCGACACCCTGAAGCGGGGGCCCGTCATGCCATCGATCGTAGAGCCGGACCCGCACGGCCCGAACGCCCGCCCCGGCCCGGGCGGCGGTGGCGGCTTCGACTTCCACGACGGCCCCGCGACCGGCTACGACTTCCACGACCGGACCGTCTCCCGGCACCTGGTGCACCGCGCCTCGGTGTCCGAGGTGTTCCTCACCGGCTGGCAGGCCACCGGCCCGTACGACTTCCTGCTCGGCGCCCAGTGGCCCCGGCTGCACGGCTTCTACCGGCTGCCCGGGGACCGCTACCACGACCCGGTGCTGCTCGCCGAAACGATCCGGCAGACCGGACTGCTGATCGGCCACGCCGGGTTCGGGGTGCCGCGCGGCCACCACTTCGTGATGGAGGACCTCTCCTACGCGCTCCACGAACCCGGACTGCCGGGCCTGGCCGTCACCGCCGGCCCCGCCTCGCTGATGCTGACCGTCGGCTGCGAGGACGTCCGGATGCGGCACGGCGAACTGGTCTCCCTGCGGGTCCGCGTCGACGTCACCCGGGACGGCCGGCCGATCGGCCGCGGCAGCGGCCGGCTGCGGGTGCTCTCCCCCGCCTCGTACGCCCGGCTGCGCGGGCCCGCGCGGCGCACCGCCCCGCCGCTCCTGCCGGCGCCCGCCGCGCCGGAGCTGGTCGGCCGCGCGCAGCCCGCCGACGTGGTGCTCGGCCCGACCCTGGCCCCGGACACCTGGCTGCTGCGGGCCGACGCCACCCACCCGGTGCTGTTCGACCACGAGCTGGACCACGTGCCCGGCATGCTGGTGCTGGAGGCCGCCCGGCAGGCCGCCCAGCGGCTGCGCCACCCCGAACCGGTGGTGCCGGTCGAGCTGGTGACCTCCTTCGACCGCTACATCGAGCTGGACCGGCCCTGCTTCGTCCGGGCGGTCCCCGAACCGACCGCCGGGCCGACCGCCGGGCCGGTCGCGGCGGACGGCCGGCTGGCGGTACGGGTCCAGCTGCTCCAGGACGGCCGGCCGGCGGCCGAGTGCCTGCTGCTCACCGCACCCCTGGACGGGCCGGCCGAGGGCCCGAGGGTGCCGGCCCGGCGGGAGGCCTACGAGGGCCGCCCCGCCGCGCCGGGCCTCGGCGGCACCCGGCTGCCGCTGGCGAGCTGATCCCCCGACGGACGGCTGGTCCCCAAACGGGCGACTCGACCCCGTCGGGGGGGCTCGTGCCCGTCAGGCGGCCACCAGTGCGGCCGGCCGGCCCGCGTGCATCACGCTGAGATTGGTCGCCAGCCGGACCGGGTCCTGGGCCAGCCACAGCCGCAGCGCCGCGCCCAGGGCGGCACTGGCCGACTCGACCCGGACGTCGGTGATCTGCGCGATCCGGGCCGCGCCCGGCACCAGCAGGTCGGCCAGCGCGGTCGGCAGCCAGACCGTCAGGGCGCACGGCGCGGGCATGGCCAGCGCCCCCAGCAGCCGGTAGGCGTCCCCCGGCGCGCTGAGCGTGGGGATGATGTCCAGCAGCGCGTCGGACACCACCTCGGACACGTCGCTCCGGTGTCCCTGGGCGAGCCTGCGGAGCAGCATCCGCTCGGCGGCGGTGATTCGGACGGTCAGCATGACCTCGTCGCACTCCATTGCGCGATTTCCTCCTCAATTCCCTCTCGCACCGACCGGCGGCCGGCACGCACTACCCCTGCACATCGGCCCGGCTACCTGTGGGAGAGAGCCGGGCCGGTGGGTCATCGTGTGCCCCGGTCAGATCCCCGCGTAGGAGTGCTTTCCGGTGACGAAGATGTTCACGCCGTAGTAGTTGAAGAGCCAGCAGGCGAACGCCGCCAGCGCCAGGTAGGCGGCCTTGCGACCCTTCCAGCCGGCCGTCGCGCGGGCGTGCAGGTAGCAGGCGTAGGCGACCCAGGTGATGAACGACCAGGTCTCCTTCGGGTCCCACTCCCAGTACTTGCCCCAGGCCGCCTCGGCCCAGATCGCGCCCGCGATGATGGTGAAGGTCCACAGCGGGAAGACCAGGGCGTTGATCCGGTAGGACAGCTTGTCGAAGGTCGACGCGGCGGGCAGCCGGCGCCAGATCGAGGCCGAAGTGCCCAGCGGACCGGTGGTCAGGCCGGCCGCCATGCGCTTGTCGAAGGAGTCCTTGCCGAGGTACAGCAGCGTCGCGATGAACGCCGCGTAGAACGCGCCGCCGCAGAAGATCGCGGTGGACACGTGGATCGCCAGCCACGGCGAGTGCAGCGCCGGGACGAGCTGCTCCGAGTCGGTGTACAGCACCGTGGTGGCGATGCCGAGGGTCAGCAGCCCCGCGAGGACGACCGGCAGGCCGAGCCAGCGGACGTTCTTCTTCGCGGCCAGCAGCACCAGGTACGCCGCCGTCATGGCGAAGGCGAAGGCGCAGGAGAACTCGTACATGTTGCCCCACGGCCAGCGCGAGACCGAGAGGCCGCGGGCGACGATCCCGCCCGCGTGCAGCGCCGCGCCGAGCACGGTGAGCGAGACGGCGATCCGGCCGGCCAGGTCGGCCCGCTCGTTGGTGCCGGCCGCGCCCGGGCCGTCCTCCTCCTCGACGCCGCGCCCGCTGGTGACCACCGTCGCGCCCTCGCCCGCGACCGCGGTGCGGGTGAGCGTGGTGGTGCCGCCGCCGGCCCCCGCCACGGTGACGGTGACCTTCCTGGCCTTCTTCTCGGCCGTGGCGACGCTCTCGCCGAGGGTGCCGGCCTGGACCTTCGAGCGGACGGCGACGGCGCCCTTGCTGCCGAAGGTCCACTCGATCATGTGGGCGAACATGGCGAGCGTGTAGACCACCATCGCCGAATAGATCAGCTTGTTGGAGAGGTCGGCCAGCTGTGGGTCGACCGCCGAGGCGAGTTGCACCGTCTACTCCTTGGAGTTCTGGTCGGCAGGGACTGCGGGGGCTGAGGCCTCGGCCTCGGGGTCGTGGGGTGTCGCGTCGGACGCGGTGTCGGCTTCCCCGGCACCGTCCCCGGCGTCGTCCTCGGAGGCCGGGGCGTCGTCCTCGGAGGCCGGGGCGTCGTCCTCGGAGGCCGGGGCGTCGTCCTGGAGGTCGACCGCGAGCTCCGCCAGCTCCTCGGCGATCTTCGCCGACTCGCTGCGGGCCAGGCCGGCCAGCTCGACCTGGGTGCCGCCGCCCGGCAGGGCGACCGCCCGCACCCAGATCCGGCGGCGCTGGATGAACAGCGAGCCGATCAGACCGAGGATCGCCAGCACGCCGCCGACCAGGGCGATCTCGTTGCCCGGGCGGTGCGTGATGTTGAAGCTCGCCCACTGCTTGTAGCCGTCGAAAGTGATGGAGCCGTAGCCGTCGGGGAGGTTCCAGCCCTCACCCGGCTTGAGCCTGGCCTTGGCCGGCTGGCCGTCCTGGGTCAGCTGGGTGAGCTTGCGGGTGTTGAGCTGGTAGACGTTCTGCGGCAGGCCGGAGTCGGTGCCCAGGTCGCCCGCGAAGGCGTTCAGCACCAGTTCGGGGGCGGCGTCACCGGGGAACAGCGAGACCGGGCCGGTGCCCTCGAAGCTCAGCGGGGCGGTCGGCAGGAAGAACCCGGAGAAGCCCATCTGGGTCTTGTTGCCGTCGGGACCCACGCCGTAGTCGGAGGCCTTCACCACGCCGGTGGAGGTCAGGTTGCCGTCCTGCGGCAGGAACGGGACGGCGCCCTGGTAGACGACGTCGCCCTTGCCGTTCTTGAGGGTGATCATCGGGGCGTAGCCGTGGCCGATCAGGTAGACCTTGCTGCCGCCGACCTCCAGCGGGTGGTTCACCTCGATCGTCGACTTCTTCAGCGCGGACGGGTCGCCGCCCTCGGAGTACTGGACGTGCGCGGTGAACTGCCGGGCGGCGCCGATCTGGTCGCCCTTCTCCTGGAACTTCGAGGTGAAGCCGTCCAGCTTCAGGTAGAAGGGGTCGAGGTCCTGGCTGCCGTAGAACCGGGTGCCGGTGAAGTCGTCGAGCTGGGTGATGGTGTTGGAGTAGGCCTCGCCCTCGATCATCAGCTTGCCGCCGGTGCCGGCGGCCAGGCTGGACCAGGCGAAGCCGCCGAGCAGCGCGAACAGCGACAGGTGGAACAGCAGGTTGCCGACCTCGCGCAGGTAGCCCTTCTCGGCCGCGACCGCGCCGCCGGACAGGTGGGCGCGGAAGCCGCGCTTGCGCAGCAGCCGGTGCGCGGCGGCGTTCACCCGGTCGGCGTCCGCCTCGGTGCGCCAGACCGCGTGCACCGGCATCCGGGTCAGGTTGCGCGGCGCGGCCGGCGGCCGGGAGCGCAGCACGCCGACGAACTGCCAGGTGCGCGGGACGATGCAGCCGGCCAGCGAGACGAACAGCAGGATGTAGATCGCGGAGAACCAGACCGAGCTGTAGACGTCGAACAGCTGGAGCTTCTCGTAGATCGGCGCGACCGTGGTGTGCTGCGCCTTCCAGGTCTGCACCTTGAACTGGTTCTGCCCGTTCTGCGGGATCAGCGAGCCGGGGATGGCGGCCAGCGACAGCAGGAACAGCAGGATCAGGGCGACCCGCATCGAGGTCAGCTGGCGCCACATCCAGCGGGCCCAGCCGAACGGCCCTATGCCGGTCGGGCCTTCGGACTCGACCGGGGCGGTGCTGAGCCGCTCGGCGGCACTGTCGTCCGGCACCGGCGGCTGCTCGGTCTCGGTCGTGGTGTTGCTCACGGTCAGATTCCGATCTGGAAGTCGGCGGTCCAGGACTGCAGCTGGCTCATCATCGAGTCCCAGATCCCGGTGACGAGCAGCAGACCGACCGCGACGAGCATGCCGCCGCCGATCCTCATGACGAGCGGGTAGTGCCGCTTGACCCAGCCGAAGGCGCCCAGCGCCCGGCGGAAGGCCACCGCGGCCAGGATGAACGGTACGCCGAGGCCCAGGCAGTAGAAGGTGGTCAGCAGCGCGCCACGCTGGGCGTCGGCCTGGTTGAGGGCCAGGTTCTGCACGGCGGTCAGGGTCGGGCCCATGCACGGGGTCCAGCCGACGCCGAACACCACCCCGAGCATCGGGGCGCCCAGCAGGCCGACCGCCGGGCGGCGGTGGGAGCGGACCTCGCGCATGCTCAGCCCGGGCACCAGGCCCATGAACGCCAGGCCCATCACCACGGTGAGCGAGCCCAGCACGATGCTGATGATCCGCTTGTAGTCCTGGAGCTCCTGGCCGAAGTAGCCGAACAGGGCGCCGGTGGAGACGAACACCGCGGTGAAGCCGAGGATGAACAGCACCACGCCGAGCAGCATCCGGCCGCGCCGCGAACCGCGGGCGTCCGCGAGGTCGGCGGCGGAGAAGCCGGTCACGTACGACAGGTAGCCGGGGACCAGCGGCAGCACGCACGGCGAGAAGAACGACGCCAGCCCCGCCACCAGCGCGACCGGGGCGGCGGCCAGCAGCGCGCCGCTCTGGACGGTCGAGGTGGCGTCGGCGAGGTGCAGGGGCGGCAGACTCACTGCTTCTGCTCCGCCACCACCGGCTGGAGGATCGACTCCAGCGCGTCCTCGGTGGTGCCGCCGACGGCGCGGGCGGCCAGCTTGCCGTCCCGGTCGACGATCAGGGTGGTCGGGATGGACTGCGGGTTGAGGCTGCCCTTGGGGAACTTGAGCAGCTGGGTGCCGGCCGGGTCGAAGAGGCTCGGGTAGGTGACGCCCTGCTCCTGCTCGAAGCGGACGGCGTTCTGCTTCTCGGTGTCCCGGGTGTTGATGCCGAGGAACTGGACGCCCTGGTCCTTGTACTTCTCCGAGACGTTCTGGAGGCTCTTGGCCTCGGCCCGGCACGGGCCGCACCAGGAGCCCCAGACGTTCAGCACGACGACCTTGCCCCGGTAGTCGGAGAGCTTGGCCGCGGTGCCCTCCAGCGTCTCGCCGGAGATGTCCGGCGCGTCCCCGCGCTTGCCGGCCTCCGCCTTCGACAGGTTGGTGCCCTTGACCGTGACGAAGCCGACCTGGCCCTCGCCGCCGCCCGACGAGCCCGAGGAGGAGCAGCCGGTGAGGGCGAGCGCAGCGGCGGCGACGGTGGCGGCGGCTGCTGCGGCGACACGGGGACGGGGGCGCGTCATGGCAGACATGTGAAAAGTTTCGCATGGAGTTCCGGGCCGGTTCGCCGGGGTCCTGCCTTGCGCGTCGCACCCCCTCTGACCTGCGACGAAATCGGGTCACCCGGCATCTGCCAGGTGACCCGAAGTCATACTTACACGCCGCTTACGGAGGCGGGGCGGCGAAGGTGCGGAGGCTAGGCGCCGAAGCTCTTGCCCACCGGCTTGTCTCCCTTGCGGCCCTTGCCCACCAGGTGCGCGGGCAGCAGGTCGCGGGCCGGCTCGCGGTAGCCGACCGAGACGATCCGGTCGCCCTCGAAGGTGAAGCTGGTCAGCGAGGCCAGCGAGCACTGCCGGTTGCGCGGGTCGTGCCAGAGCCGGCGGCGCTCCACGAAGGAGCGCAGGGTCCAGATCGGCAGCTGGTGGCTGACGCAGACCGCCTCGTGCCCGCGCGCGGCGTCCCGGGCGGCGCCGAGCGCGCCCATCATCCGCACCGCCTGGTCGAGGTACGGCTCGCCCCACGAGGGCTTGAACGGGTTGGTGAGGTACTTCCAGTAGCCCGGGTTCCGCAGCGACCCGTCGCCGACCCCGAAGGTCTTGCCCTCGAAGACGTTCTCCGCCTCGATCAGCCGCCCGTCCGCCGCGACGTCCAGGCCGTGCGCCTCGGCGATCGGCGCGGCGGTCTCCTGGGCCCGCTCCAGCGGGGAGGCCACCACGTGGGTGATGTCCCGGCCGGCCAGGTCCTCGGCGACCCGCTCGGCCATCTTCCGGCCCAGCTCGGACAGGTGGTAGTCCGGCAGGCGCCCGTACAGGACGCCCTCCGGGTTGTGCACCTCGCCGTGCCGCATCACGTGGACGACGGTGATCTCTTTGGCGCTCACTTCTCGACTACTCCTGGGAATCGGGTTCGGGCCGCGACGGGTCAGGCCGTGGCGGCGGCAGCGGCGCGCGCGGCGGCCGGCAGGGCGGCGGCGATCCGCTCGATCGCCCGCTCGTCGTGGGCCGCCGAGACGAACCAGGACTCGAAGGCGGACGGCGGCAGGTAGACGCCCGCGGCCAGCATCGCGTGGAAGAAGGCGGTGAAACGGTACGCCTCCTGGGTCCTGGCCTCGTCGTAGTCGGTGACCGGGGCCTCGGTGAAGAACACCGAGAACATGTTCCCGGCGGTCTGCAGCCGGTGGGCCACGCCCTCCTTGGCGAGCGCGTCGGTGACCAGGCCGGAGACCTCGGCGGCGACCTTGTCCACCGTGGCGTACACCTCGTCGGTGCAGCCGCGCAGCTGGGCCAGGCCGGCCGCGGTGGCGATCGGGTTCCCGGACAGGGTGCCCGCCTGGTAGACCGGGCCGGCCGGGGCCAGGTGCGCCATCACGTCGGCGCGGCCGCCGAAGGCCGCGGCCGGGAAGCCGCCGCCCATGACCTTGCCGAAGGTCAGCAGGTCCGGCGCCCAGCCCTCGTTCGCCGCCTCCAGGCCGTACCACCCGGCCTTGGAGACGCGGAAGCCGGTCATCACCTCGTCGGAGATGAACAGCGCGCCGTTCTCCCGGCAGAGCCGGGCCAGGCCGCCGTTGAAGCCGGGCAGCGGCGGGACGACGCCCATGTTGCCGGGCGAGGCCTCGGTGATCACGCAGGCGATCTCGCCCGGGTGGGCGGCGAAGGCCTGCTCGACGGCGGCCAGGTCGTTGTACGGCAGCACGATGGTGTCGCCGGCCTGGGCGCCGGTGACGCCCGGGGTGTCCGGCAGGCCGAAGGTGGCCACGCCGGAACCGGCGGCGGCCAGCAGCGCGTCCACGTGACCGTGGTAGCAGCCGGCGAACTTGACCACCTTCGCCCGGCCGGTGAAGCCGCGGGCCAGCCGGATCGCGGACATGGTGGCCTCGGTGCCGGAGGAGACCAGGCGGACCTGCTCGACCGGGGCGACCCGGCCGACGATCTCCTCGGCCAGCTCGACCTCGCCCTGGCCGGGGGTGCCGAAGGAGGTGCCCTTGGAGACGGCCTGCTGGACGGCGTCGATCACCGCGGGGTGCGCGTGGCCGAGGATCATCGGACCCCACGAGCACACCAGGTCGACGTACTCGCGGCCGTCGGCGTCGGTCAGGTAGGGGCCGGTGCCGGACACCATGAAGCGCGGCGTGCCGCCGACCGCGCGGAAGGCGCGCACCGGGGAGTTGACGCCGCCGGGCGTCACCACGGAGGCGCGGTCGAACAGCGACTGGGACTGGGGGGCTTCGTAGGGGTAGCTCACAAAAGACATGGTCTCAAATCGTGTCCTCACGCTCTGCATGTCCGACCCGATCATCTGGAACGATGATCCGGGCACCGTTGTCTGTACGGTTGTCCGTACAGCAGGGGCCGCTGACTGCACCGGACCGGGGACCAGTCAGACTGTGTACACAGAGTGCACGGGCGTTCCGGTTTGTGTGCAGGGGTGTGGAGAGGACTGCCGCGTACCACGAGTGGGTACGGCGGCGCATGACGGGTAAGGAGCACGTCCGGTGGGCGCCGGATGTGCGGGGGTCTGTCGATTCCGGCGAATTCCGGTGAGGATGGTCCGAGTGTCCGAGGCGCAGGACGGCTACGACGAGGCTGCGGGGGGCTCCCGCAGGCCCGCCGAAACCGCACGCGGGGGTACGGGAGCGGGTACGGGTCGTGGTCGTCGCGGCGGTGAGAGGCGGGGTGAGGGACGCGTGGGGGTGACCTACAAGTACTTCGGGGCCCCGGACCGCGCGACCGCCGCCAGAGTCCCCACCGCCCTCGGCCCGGGCGGACTCGGCCTGGACGCCGGCGAGCTCGGCTCGCTGGGACGGCTCGGCGACCTGATGGAGACCAGCGGCTCCCCCACCGGCCACCTCTCCACCAAGATCAAGCCGGAGACGATGAGCGCCATGGTGCTCACCGGCATCCAGGGCGTGCCGCTGCACCAGGTGCCGCCGCTGGAACTGGTCGTGCTGCACCCCGACTACGCCGTCGTCCAGCTGCCCCACAACGTCGTCGAGCCGTTGCGCAAGGCCGACGAGACGGAGCTCGGCGCCGCCGCCTTCATCTGGTCCACCGTGCCGGACCGGCGCGGACCGCGGGACGCGTTCGTGATCTACAGCATGCTGCACGAGTGGCAGGACTTCGCCAACCGGCTGCACGAGGCCGGGCACCAGCTGTACTGCCTGGTCTGGCCGTGACGCCCGGCCCCGGCGCGCCGTTCGAACGCGGGCCGGGGCGGGGCGGGTTGGCGGACCGTCAGTTCTGACGCCCGGTCGGCCGCAGGACGGTGGCGGCGAGCAGCAGGGCCACCGCGAGCAGCCCGGCGGCGACCGCGAAGGCGAGGCGGAAGCCGCCGGCCAGGGCGTCCGCGGCGGGGTGTCCGGCCGCGGCCAGGGCGGCGGTGCGGCCGCTCGCGAGGGTGCCGAGGACGGCGACCCCGAGCGCGCCGCCGACCTGCTGGGTGGTGTTGAACAGGCCGGAGGCGGTGCCCGCGTCCTGCGGTCCGGCGCCCGACATGCCGAGGACCGCGAGCGTGGACAGCACCAGGCCGCCGCCCGCGATCAGCAGCATGGTCGGCAGCAGGTGGACGACGTAGTCGGCGTCGGCGGGCAGCCGGACCAGCAGTGCGAGCGCGGCGAGCAGCATGGCGAGCCCCGCGAGCAGCACGGCGCGCTCGCCGAACCGGGCGCTCAGCCGGGCCGAGAGCAGCAGCGACACCGCGCCGATGGCGGCCGCCGCCGGCAGCATCGCCAGGCCGGTGGCGGCGGCGCCGTAGCCGAGGACCTGCTGCAGGTAGAGCGCGACCATGATCTGGAAGCCGAACATCCCGGAGATGGTCAGCACCTGCACGGCGTTGGCGCCGGAGACGTTGCGCGAGCGGAACATCCGCAGCGGGAGCAGGGGTTGGGCGGCCCGGGCCTGCCGGAGCAGGAAGCCGGCCAGCAGCGCGAGCGCGAGCGCGCCGAGGCCCAGGGTGCGGGCCGAGGTCCAGCCGTGCTGGCCGGTGCCGACGATGGTGTAGATGCCGAGCATCAGGGCGGCGGTGATCAGCACGGCGCCGAGCACGTCGGCGCCGGCCCGCAGGCCGGGGCCGCGGTCGGACTCCAGCAGCCGCAGGGAGAGCAGGACGGCGGCCAGGCCGAGCGGCAGGTTGATCAGGAAGATCCAGTGCCAGTTGAGGGCCTGGGTGAGCACCCCGCCGAGGACCTGGCCGATCGAGGCGCCGGCCGCGCCGACGAAGCTGAACGCGCCGATCGCCCGGCCGCGCTCGGCCGGCTCGGGGAAGAGCGTGACGATCATGCCGAGGCTGACGGCGGAGGCCATCGCGCCGCCGACGCCCTGGAGGAAGCGGGCGGCGATCAGCGCCTGCTGCCCGGTGGCGACGGCGCAGAGCAGCGAGGCGGCGGTGAAGAGGGTGAGCCCGGCGACGAACATCCGCCTGCGGCCGATCAGGTCGCCGAGCCGGCCGGCCAGCAGGAGCAGGCCGCCGAAGGCGATCAGGTAGGCGTTGACCGTCCAGGTGAGTCCGGCGGGCGAGAAGTGCAGGTCGCCCTGGATCGCGGGCAGCGCCACGGTGACGATCGAGCCGTCCAGGACGATCATCAGCATTCCCGCGCAGAGCACCGCGAGCGCGAGGGTGCGGGAGCGGGCGGTGGCGGGGGCTGCGGAGGCCGGCGTGGGCGCGGCCGGGGCGTGCGTGGTCATGGCGGTTCTCCCGGTTCGTCGAGTACCGGGTAGGACGCTATCAGATCGTTTTGTTCGGGACTATCTATCTCGGGAGCAGCTTGGGTCGGGGCGTCAGCCCCGGGAGCGGCGGGCACGGCGGACGGTGCGCTCGACCTCGACCGGTTCCGCGAGGTGGCCCTCCACCAGGCGGGTCAGGGCCGAGACGAACACCTCGCGCTCCGGCTGCGGCAGCGCCTCCAGCAGCTCGCGGTGCACCCGGTCGGCGATCGCGGTGCCCTGCACCACGGCCCGCTCGCCCGCCTCGGTGACCGAGACGATCCGGGCCCGCCGGTCGGTCGCGGACGGGCGGCGCTCGGCCAGGCCCGCCTTCTCCAGCTCGTCGACGGTGACCACCATGGTCGTCTTGTCCAGGTCCGCCAGCTCGGCCAGCTGGATCTGGGTGCGTTCGGACTCCTGCGCGTGGAACAGCACGCAGTAGGCGCGCGGGGTGATCCCGAGCTCGGTGAAGGCGGCCGCCATCCGGGTGGCCAGCACGTGGCTCGCGTGGTCCATCAGCCCGGAGATGTCGCGGATCTGGCGCACGGGCGGCGGGGTCGTCGTCATACGTCCGAGGTTAGCAACGGCCCGTCTGCTCCCGGATGATCCCGTAGCCAACCAACGCCGGGTCTACGGGATGCCCAACTCGAACAGCGCATAGCCCCCGTACCAGCCCGCCGCGAGGACGGGCATCGCCAGCAGCCAGGCCAGCGAGGAGAGCCGCACCCGGCGCAGCGCCACCGCCAGGCCGATGCAGAGCGGGAAGGCGGGCAGCAGGTAGCGCGAGATGTTGCCGAAGATCTGGTTGGTGCTCAGCGCGGTGAAGATGGTGAGCCCGGTGTAGACCCACAGCACCAGCGGCGGCCGGGTGCGCCACAGCAGCAGCACCAGCCCGGGCAGCGCGATCAGCAGGCCGATCGCGATCAGGTCCGGGACGGGATTGGCCTGCCAGTAGGTCCAGTGGCCGGTGATCACGTCCCTGATCGTGCGCAGGGTGGAGGAGCCGCCGTCGAAGTAGCGGTTCCAGGCGCCCTGCTGGAGCTTGAAGTAGCCGCCCCAGTCGCCCATCTTCCAGCCGACCCAGGCGACGTAGCCGAGCAGGCCCCAGGGCGTGATCAGCATCGCGGTCAGCGGACGGGCCACCCCGTCGGTGCGGCGGACCAGCGCGACCAGCGCGGCGATCGAGACGGCGGCGATCAGCACGGCGGCGGTGGGCCGGTTGAGGCCCGCCACCAGCGTCAGCACACCGGCCGCGAGCCAGCGGCGGGTCATCACGCAGTAGCAGGCCCAGGCGGACAGCGCGACGAACAGCGAGTCCGAGTAGACCGCCCACTCCACGCCGGAGCCCGGGAACAGGCCCCAGAGCACCGCCGCGATCACGCCCGCCCGGAAGCCGCCGAGCCGCTCGGCGATCGCGAAGATCCCGGCCGCCGCGACCAGCGAGGCCAGCACCGAGACGACGATCCCGGAGCCGTACGGGCCGAGCCCGGTGACCGCGCCGACCAGCCGCATCAGCCAGGGGTAGAGCGGGAAGAAGGCGGCCGAGTTCTCGTAGTAGGTCGCCAGCGGGAAGCCGTGCAGCGGGATCAGCTGCGGGTTGTACCCGTTCTCGGCGATCCGCTGGTACCAGACGCCGTCCCAGGTGCCCAGCACGTCCCAGGGCTTGGCAGCGCCCCCGCGGCCCGGCTGCTTGGTCAGGTAGTCGCCGGTGTGCGAGAGCAGCAGCATGAAGACGGTCACGCCGATGGCCTTGACCACCGCGTACGCGCCCAGTGCGGGCCCGAAGCGGTCCACCAGCGCCCCGAACCGGCCGGGCTCCCGGCCGGTCCGTTCCTCGGGGGTCTCCGCCGACTCCGCTGCGGGCGCCGCGGGCGCTCCGGACTGGGTGCTGGACGACTCAGTGCTCGATGCCGTGCTCATCTGGTCTGGGTACTCCCCGCCCCGCTCGTGGTCCGCGCGGCTCCGGCGCAACGATTTTCCCGTGAGCCTACGGCACGCCCCCGAACCGAGGCCCCCTGGTGCCCCCGGAGCCCTGTCCGGCGCCGTGCCACCCGTGCCGAAGACCAGGCCGTCGCCGCCCGGTCGGGGGCGGCGACGGCCTGGGCGCGTGCGGGTGGATCAGCCGTGGACGTAGACGATGCCGAGCTTGGTGAGCTGCCAGAGCTGGTTGGCGGCGCCGGTGTCGGTGGCGAGTTCGACGTACGGGTTGCCCTTGGCGTCGAGGGTGCTGCCGGCGGCCAGGACCTTGCTGCGGTCCTGGGAGTCGGCGATCTTGTAGCGGCCGTCGCCGGCCGGCGTGAACACCCAGTGCTGGTTGCCGCCGCCGTTGCAGCCCCACTGCTGGATCCGGGTGCCGGGGGCGGTGGAGCCGGCGTTGGCGTCCAGGCACATGTTCCGGTTGCCGCTGAAGTCGAGCTCGTAGCTGCCGCCCGCCTTGGCCTCCAGGACGAAGGACTGGTTGAGCCCGCCGGTGGCCGGATAGGTGATCGCGGGCCGCCCGTTGGTGGAGTCGCCGTAGCTGCCGCCGCCGGTGAGGTCGAGCGCGTTGCCGCTGGCGGCGTTGGTCAGCTGGTACCAGGCGCCGTCCTCGGGGACGTCCCCGAACGGCTGTCCGGGCGTGAGCGGCTGGATCGAGGTGGTGTTCTGCTGGTTGAGCGTGCAGTACGCCTGCGCCAGCTCGGTCCGGGCGTAGAACTGGCCGAGGCAGACGCCCTCGCCGCGGTAGCCGGCCACCCGCAGGTGGTACGACTGGCGGATCATGTTCATGCACAGCCCGGGGATGCCGATCTGCGAGTCGCAGCCGTTGCGCGCCCACTCGGAGAGGTTGATGACGTCCCCGTTGGAGTACTCGTACGGGGAGGACGTCCACTCCGCGCAGACCTCGTGCCCGAAGGCGACCCGCCGCTGGTCCAGGTACCGGACGCCGGGCACCTGCTCGACCGCGCCGCGCAGCGCGTCACTGAGTGTCGGCACCACCCAGTTGTGGCCCCAGGCGAGGTCCTCGGGGAAGGCCGGGCAGCCGTCGGCGATCTTGCCGAGGTAGTCGTTGCGCCGGATGTCCGGGGTGATCGGGTTGAAGTACGACTGGTAGACCAGCTGGTACGAGGAGTCGGCGTAGCCGGCCCTGCGCATGGTCTGACGGATGTTCTGGAGCGCGGCGACCACCTTGGGCTGGACGCCCTTGGCGCGCCGGCGGATCTCGTCGCTGCCGATGGTGTCCCGGCAGCCCTGGTCCTTGGGGATCGGGAAGTACTGCGCCAGGCAGTGCATCATGATCCCGCTGAAGTCGAAGTCGTCGTTGGCGCCGATGGTGACGACGACCATCCTGACGTCGTACTTGGCCGCCGTGTCCGCCAGTTTGACGTCCTGCTTGGGCTCGCCGAAGTCGCCGCTGCCGGGGCCGGTGACCTTGGCCAGTTCCGGGTCGCTGACCAGGTCGCCGGTCTGGGCGCCGGAGCAGGCCAGGTCGATCGGGGTGACCCCGGGGATGTCGGTGACGAAGATCTCCGACTTGGGGTGGCGGTGGCAGTAGTTGGTGGGGCTGTCCGTCTCCGGGAAGTAGCCGTCGTTGGTGTCGGTGCCGGCGCCCTCCC
Source organism: Kitasatospora sp. NPDC057738 (assembly GCF_042798815.1). Classification (NCBI taxonomy): domain Bacteria; kingdom Bacillati; phylum Actinomycetota; class Actinomycetes; order Kitasatosporales; family Streptomycetaceae; genus Kitasatospora; species Kitasatospora sp. NPDC057738. The sequence goes on from NZ_JBHVJT010000041.1 coordinate 45,275, forward strand.
CGGAGATGGCGCTGTCGCCGAGGGCGACGATCGCGGCCGGACGGGTGGCCGCGGGCGCGGCCGGGGCGGGGTCGGCCAGGGCGGCGGGGGCGCCGGTCAGGCCGAGGGTGGCGAGGAGGGCTCCGGTGGCGAGCAGTGCGGCGCACCGGGACGCACCCGTACGCGTTCGCCGTGCCGCCGGCAGGGGTGACCTGATCACACGCGACTCCTTGCGGGGGTGGGGGACCGCCCTGGCGGGGAGCCGAGCGGTGCGGAGCAAGAGAGGAGCAGGAAAGGTGAGCAGGTCTCGCATTCTAGGTACTGACAAGTAACGCAACAAGACTCGTGACACCGCCGGGAACCGACGGATCGACACGCTCCCGGCACAACGAAGAGCCGCCGCCCCGCGCCCCAGGAGGGAGGCGCGGAACGGCGGCTCGTACCGGCCGAACCGGGTGCGGGCTCAGCCCACGTTGGCGCACTTGTTGCCGAACGCCGGGTTCAGCAGGCCGATGATGTCGATGGTGTTGCCGCACAGGTTGATCGGCACGTGCACCGGGACCTGGATCTGGTTGCCGGAGACGACACCGGGGGAACCGGCGGCGACGCCCTGGGCGCCGGAGCTGGCCATCGCGGAACCGGCGCCGGTGGCCACGATGCCCACCACGGCCGCGCCGACGGCGGCGGTCTTCTTGATGCTCATACGAGCCTCCTGACTGTTCGACAGATATGCACGGGGAGTGCGACATCTAGAACGAGACCCCACCGGACCGGTTGCGACGGTCCCGGCACTGTCACCCATCCGGCGCAACGGCGCCGCGGACCGGGCATTCGGGTGATCGGAGGGTCGGACCGTTTCCCCCCGCGCGGTGCCTCGTTCTCCCTCACGGAACCCGGTCTCCACCGGCCCCCGCGCGGCGGGCCTCCCAGAACCCGGCGTCCGGCAACCCGTGCCGGAACGCCCGACCGGAATTCCACCTGGTCGCGCCTTTGTCCGAAGCCTTTCCCGGCCGTGCGGGAATCGTTCCGGAAGGCACCGCGACCCGGCAGTCACGGCCACGCCCGAGCCATGGGCGGAACACGCCGATATGCGCCGACCGAGTGACAATCACGGCAATCCCTGAAGCCTTCGGGTGAGTATTCGCGCTCGCCCGACTCCCGACATTCCCATTCCGTCGGGCAGAAATCGGAGGAATGACATGCGCAACTTCAAGAAGGCCGCCGTCCTGTCCCTGGCCGCCAGCGGCCTGGTGCTCGGTGCCGCCGGCGGTGCGGTCGCCAGCTCGGGCGCCGAGGGCGTCGCCGCCGGTTCCCCCGGCGTGCTCTCCGGCAACCAGATCCAGATCCCGCTGCACATCCCGATCAACCTGTGCGGCAACAGCATCGACATCATCGGCCTGCTGAACCCGGCCTTCGGCAACCAGTGCGCCAACATCGGCTGAACCCGCGGTCGCCGCACCGGCGACAGCCGATTCACCGAGCCCGTGCCGCGCCCCGCAGCGCCGGGGCGCGGCACGCTCCACCCGTGTGT
>NZ_JBHVJT010000041.1:46794-61747 GCF_042798815.1 Kitasatospora sp. NPDC057738
AACCCCTTCCCACCCTCTCTCCCCCCCTCGTTCCCCCCACCTGCGCACCACCACCCCCCCCACTCATTCCCCCCCCCGCACCTCCCCCGCCCCCCCCACGCTCCACCCGTGTGTGATCGAGGAGATCAACCCCCCATGCAGAACATGAAGAAGGCCGCCGTCCTCTCCGCCGCCGCTGCCGGCCTGGTGCTGGGCGCGGCGGGCTCCGCCGCCGCCAGCGCGGGCGCCGAGGGCGCGGCCGTCGGTTCCCCCGGCGTCATCTCCGGCAACCAGATCCAGGTCCCGGTGCACGTTCCGGTCAACCTGTGCGGCAACTCCATCAACATCGTCGGCCTGCTGAACCCGGCCTTCGGCAACGCCTGCGCCAACGTGGAGCTGCCCCCGCCGCCCGCGGACGACTGCTGATCCCCGATCGGCACGTGTTCCGGCCGTCCTGCCCCCCGACCAGTCGGCCGGGGGGCAGTTCGGCGTCCCCGGACAGCCGTCCGGGATCCCCGATCCACCGAAGGGTGATCACGATGGTTTCGAAGAAGAACGCGGCCGGACTGGCCGCCGCCGTGGGTGCCGCGGTGCTGCTCGGCGCCGGTTCGGCGCAGGCCGCCACCGCCCCGGGCGAGGCCCCGGCCGGCCCGGCCACGCTGACCAAGACCGACCTCGGCCAGGCGCTGGGCGGGACCACCACCGGCCTCGGCTACGGCATCGCGCCGATCAAGAGCCTGCGGCTGGACCCGTGGGCGAACTCCTCGGCCGACTTCCTCAACAACGGCGCGGCCCTCCAGCCCGACCAGGGCCTGCCCGCCGTCGGCACCGGGACGCTGACCGGCCCGCTGAGCGCCGGCGGCGGCGTCAAGGACCTCCCGCTGGTCGGCGGGCTGACCGGCCTCCTGCCGGGCTGAGCCCCCGGGCGCGCGGGAGCCCGGCACCCCGGCCGCGTGGCCTGGGTGCCGGGCTCCCGTCCCCGGGCGCGGCGCCCGGGTCGGAGCCGACTCAGAGCTGGGTCAGGCCCGTCAGCCCGGTCGTCTGCACCACGCCGGTGGCGGTCCCGGTGGTGGTCCCGGCCAGGGCGGCCGCCGTGTCGGTGAGGGAGAGCCGGCTGTCCTCGCCCCCGAGGCTGGCCTTGGCCCCGGGAACCACCTGCACCGCGCCGGAGACCAGGCGCGGGTCGATCTCGTCCACCTTCAGCCGGCCGTCGGCGAGCTGGCCGGCGCCGTCCTGGGCGAGCGAGAGCGGCTTGCCGAGGGTGAGCCCCGGGGTCCTGGCGTGCAGCGGCGCGGCCGGGGCGTCCAGCAGCACCTTGCCGAGGTCGGCGCCCTGGTCGACCAGCGGGAGCGGCAGATCGGCCTTGGCGCTCGGGCCGACCTTGCCGGTGGTCAGCTGGGGGAGGATCTGCTCCGGGAGCAGCGCGCCGCCGCCGCTGGTGGTCCGGTCGGGCGCCGGCGGCATCACCAGCGAGGTCGGGATGCCGGCCGTGAGCCGGCTGCCCAGCGGGGCGAGCGGGATGTCCGCCGGGACCTGCTGGGTGGCCAGCGCGTCCTCCAGCGCGCCGACCTGGTCGGGGCCGATCGGGGTGGCGGCGCCGGCCGCTCCTTGGGAGGCGAGCACACCGGCACCGACCGCCAGCAGCATCGCGCCGGCCCGCTGGGAGAACTTCATGCTTTTCACCGTTCTGCTGTCCGTACTGGGGATCACTGGGAAGGGCTGCGGGGCCGCAACCGGAAAGCGATCTGCTCAACGAGTGACCGGGAGTGCGGATTGCGGCCGTTAACCGGTTCGGAGTAATAATCCGATCGGATTCCCCCCGCCGTCGCGCCTCCGGGACTCTTTTCAAGAATCCCCGTAACCTTCCGTGCCGTCGTTCTTTGATCTGGACGTCAGTGACTGCAGACCGGGTCTGAGCGTTCTCAGCGTTGTACGCACGGAATCCAAAGAGCATTTCAGAGAGGGATCTCGCCATGATCCAGAAGTCCTTCGCCGCCGCCGGCCTGGCCGTCGCCGCGCTGGCCGGTGCCGCCGCGCCCGCCTCCGCCATCGGTGACGCGGACGGCGCCGCCGCCTCCATCGAAGGCAACGGCGGTACCAACTTCACGGGCACGGTCGGGAACAACAGCCCGAACTTCCACTTCCTGGACAACCCGAACATCTGCCTGCCGGAGATCCACAACATCGCGGTCGGCGTGCTCGGCGTGGCCGTCCCGGTCGAGGTCCCGATCGCCAACAACGGCGGCAGGCAGTACTGCACCGTCGGCCAGGGAACCCAGAGCCAGGGCGACGGCGGCGTGTCCCACCTGATCGGCTGATCGGTCGCCGCTCCGTTCTCCCTGCACCACCCTCCGATCCACCTACGAATCGCTCCCCGATTCACCCCGAGAGGAAAACCAGAGATGATCAAGAAGTCCCTCGCCGCCGCCGGCCTGGCCGCCGCCGCCTTCGCGATGTCCGCCGGCTCGGCCTCCGCCATCGTCGACTCGGACGGCGCCGCCACCTCCGTCCAGGGCAACGGCGGCACCAACCACACCGGCACCGCCGGCAACGGCAGCCCGAACAGCCACGTTCTGGACAACCCGAACATCTGCCTGCCGGAGATCCACAACGTCGCCGTCGCCGTCATCGGCATCGCGGTCCCGGTCGAGGTCCCGGTCCTGAACAACCAGCCGAAGCAGATCTGCAACGTCGGCCAGAACACCCAGTCCACGGGCGACGCGGGTGTCTCGCACCTGATCGGCTGATCAAGGGGCACAGCACGGTCGGAGGGCCCGGGGAGGATCACCTCCCCGGGCCCTCCGGGCTGTGCGGGCGAAGTGTCCGGCCGGCCGCGCCGCAGCGCGGTCCGGACGGGTGAGCGGCGGGCCGGTCCGGCGCGTGGATCGCCGATCAGGACCGCCGGTTGTGATCACGTGTCAGAGCGCCCGCGGGGCGCTCCCAGAGAGAGGGCAGTTCCATGAAGAGCAAGCTGGCCAAGGCCGCCCTGACCGCCGCCGCCGCACTGGCGCTCGCGGGTGCCGCCACCCCGGCCTTCGCCCACGTCGGCCTGGCCGGCGGCGGCGAGTTCGTCGCCTCCGCCGACCAGCCGTTCGTGGCCGGCGGGGGCTTCGGCGTCGCCCACGCCGGTGACGTCGTCGCCGGAGGCTTCGGCGGCGGTGCCGCCACCTCCACCGACGTGATCGGCGGCGGCGCGGGCTTCGCGCACGCCGGCGACGTGGGCATCTGAGTCCACGGCCTGACGGAAACCCGGAAGGCCGGGTCGCTCCCCCACGGGAGCGGCCCGGCCTTCCGCCGTACGGGGTCCGCTACTTGAGCATCGCGGCGGCTTCGAGGGCCCAGTAGGTGAGGATCTGCTCGGCGCCCGCGCGGCGGATCGAGGTGAGCGTCTCCATGATCATCCGCTCCCGGTCGATCCAGCCGTTCGCGGCGGCCGCCTCGACCATCGCGTACTCGCCGGACACCTGGTACGCGGAGACCGGCACCGGGGAGGCGTCGGCGACCTGGCGCAGGATGTCCAGGTAGGCCATGGCCGGCTTGACCATCACCATGTCCGCGCCCTCGGCGAGGTCCTGCGCCAGCTCGCGCAGCGACTCGCGGGCGTTGGCCGGGTCCTGCTGGTAGGTCTTGCGGTCGCCCTTGAGCGAGGAGCCGACGGCCTCGCGGAACGGGCCGTAGAAGGCCGAGGCGTACTTGGCGGTGTAGGCGAGGATGCCCACGTCCTGGTGCCCGGCCTCGTCCAGCGCCCGCCGGATCACGGCGATCTGGCCGTCCATCATGCCGGACGGGCCGACCAGGTGGACGCCGGCGTCGGCCTGCACCCGGGCCATCTCGGCGTAGCGCTCCAGGGTGGCGTCGTTGTCGACGCTGCCGTCCGCGGCCAGCACGCCGCAGTGGCCGTGGTCCGTGTACTCGTCCAGGCAGAGGTCCGACATGACCACCAGGGAGTCGCCGACCTCGGAGACCACGTCCCGGATCGCCTGCTGGAGGATGCCGTCCGGGTTGGTGCCCTCGCTGCCGGTCGCGTCCTGCACCTGCGGGACGCCGAACAGCATGAGGCCGCCCAGGCCCGCCTCGGCCGCCTCCACCGCGGCCTTGCGCAGGGTGTCCCGGGTGTGCTGGACCACGCCCGGCATCGAACTCACCGGGACGGGCTCGCTGACGCCCTCGCGGACGAACAGCGGCAGGATCAGCTCCGCCGGGTGCAGCCGGGTCTCGGCCACCAGGCGGCGCATCGCCGGGCTCCGGCGCAGTCGGCGCGGGCGTACGTACGGGAATTCAGCGGACACGGCTTCTCTCTCCGAACGGTTGTGCAGTGCCGGGGGCGACGGTCGGCCGCCCCCGGCCATGAGGGGTGTCAGCGGGCCTTGCGGCGCGAGCCGGGACGGCGCTCGCTGGGCCGGTAGACCGGCTCACCGGCGGCCGTCGCGGTGTCGCGGCGCTTGGCCCCGAAGTCTGCCAGCGCCTGGGCCAGCGCGGCCGCCGACGGCGCCGGGGCCATCACGTCGACCCGCAGGCCGTGCTCCTCGGCGGTCTTGGCGGTGGCCGGGCCGATGCAGGCGATGACGGTCACGTTGTGCGGCTTGCCCGCGATGCCGACCAGGTTCCGGACGGTCGAGGACGAGGTGAACAGCACCGCGTCGAAACCGCCGCCCTTGATCGCCTCACGGGTCTCGGCCGGCGGCGGCGAGGCGCGCACCGTCCGGTACGCCGTCACGTCGTCGACCTCCCAGCCGAGCTCGACCAGGCCGGCCACCAGGGTCTCGGTGGCGATGTCGGCGCGCGGCAGCAGCACCCGGTCGATCGGGTCGAAGACCGGGTCGTACGGCGGCCAGTCCTCCAGCAGGCCGGCCGCGGACTGCTCGCCGGAGGGCACCAGGTCCGGCTTCACGCCGAAGTCCACCAGGGCCTGCGCGGTGGTCTCGCCGACCGCCGCGACCTTGATCCCGGCGAACGCGCGGGCGTCCAGGCCGTACTCCTCGAACTTCTCCCGGACGGCGCGCACCGCGTTCACCGAGGTGAAGGCGATCCACTCGTAGCGACCGGTGACCAGGCCCTTGATGGCCCGCTCCATCTGCTGCGGGGTGCGCGGCGGCTCGACCGCGATGGTCGGCACCTCCTGCGGCACCGCGCCGTACGAGCGCAGCTGCTCGGACAGGCCGGTGGCCTGCTCCTTGGTGCGCGGCACCAGGACGTTCCAGCCGAACAGCGGCTTGGTCTCGAACCACGAGTGCGAGGCCCGGTGGGCGACCTGCTCGCCCACCACGGCTATCACCGAGGTGGCCGGGTCGACCGGGGCGGAGACCGGCGAGGGCAGCACCCGGGCGGCCTTCAGGTCGGCCGCGATGCCGGACAGGGTGGAGGTGAAGGTCCGCTGGCGGGTGGTGGTGCCGGAGAGCGTGGCGCTCAGCGCCGACTCCGGCTTGCGGCCGCACGCGACCAGGGCGGTGGCGGTGGCGGGCAGCTGGCCCAGGGTGGTGCGGACCACCAGGGTGGTCTCCGGCGCGCCCAGGTCCACCGGGCTGCCGGCCAGCAGCGCGGCGCCGTCCACGAAACGCACGTCGGTGCCGGACCCGGCGCGCAGCGGGACGCCCGCGTACGCCGGGACGCCGACCGACTGGGCCACGCCCGGGATCACCTCGAACGGGATCCCGTCGCCCGCGCAGCTGAGCATCTCCTCGGCGGCGCAGCCGTCCAGGCCGGGGTCGCCGTCGACGGTGCGGACCACGTGCTTGCCGGAGCGGACGGCCTCGGCGACCAGCTTGGCCAGGTCGAAGTCGGTGCCCTCGGCGGCGGGGGCGTGCACCTGCACGCCGGCCGGACAGTGGCTGCGCACGGCGGCGGCGGTCAGCGGGTCGGCGACCAGCACGTCGGCGGTGGACAGCACCTCGACCGCGCGCAGGGTCAGCAGGCCCGGGTCCCCGGGGCCCGCGCCCAGGAAGGTGCACCGTCCGGTGGCGGGCTGTCCCACCGGGAACAGGGCATCGGTGGCGGTGGTGGGGCTCATCGGGCTCGCTCCCCCATCAGGGCGGCCGCGCCCGCGGCGAGCAGCCGGTCAGCCAGCGCGCGGCCGAGGGCCACCGCCTGCTGCTCGGCGGTCTCGTCGAGGACGATCGGACCGTTGGCGGACATCTTCAGCAGGGCGGTTCCGTCGGGGTCGCCGACCACGCCGTCCAGCCGCAGTTCGTTCTCCCGGCCCCAGGTGGCCAGCGCGGCCACCGGCGCCGAGCAGCCGGCCTCCAGGGTGGCCAGCAGGGCGCGCTCGGCGGCCACGGCGACCCGGGTGGGGGCGTGGTCCAGCGTCGCGAGCGCGGCGGTCAGCCCGGTGTCGGCGGTGGTGCACTCGATCGCGAGCGCGCCCTGGCCGGGGGCCGGGACCATCACCTCGGTGTCGAGGTGCTGGGATATCTCGGCGCTGCGGCCGAGCCGGTTCAGGCCGGCCGTCGCCAGCACCACCGCGTCCAGCTCGCCGCTGGTCACGAAGCCGATCCGGGTGTCCACGTTGCCGCGGATCGCGACGGTCTCCAGCTGCGCGCCGCGGGCGTTGGCCCAGGCGTTCAGCTGCGCCATCCGGCGGGGCGAGCCGGTGCCGATCCGGGCCGGGCGGCCGGCGCCGGCCAGCTTCTCCACCAGCTCCTCCAGGGCCAGGCCCTCGGTCGCGACCAGGGCGTCCCGGACGTCCTCGCGCTCGGGGACGGCGGCCAGCGCCAGCCCCTGCGGGGCGGCGGTGGGCAGGTCCTTGAGCGAGTGCACGGCGAAGTCGATCCGGCCCTCCAGCAGCGCGTCGCGCAGCGCGGAGACGAACACCCCGGTGCCGCCGATCTGCGCCAGCGACTCCCGGGAGGTGTCGCCGTAGGTGGTGATCTCGACCAGCTCGACGGCGCGCCCGGTGACCCTGGTCACCTCGCGGGCCACCATGCCCGACTGCGCCATGGCGAGGGCGCTGCGCCGGGTGCCGAGCCGCAGGGCCGCGGTGGCCGAGGGCTGCTCCGTGATCGGTTGACCATTCATGAGGTGATCGTCCCGGTGGTACTCGTGGGATGGCTGACGGTTCATCTGGTGCCCCCGGCCGAGGGCTGGGGCGCCCCGCCGACGGGCGTGCCCGACACGGCGTGCACGGCCGCCGGGTCGAGGTCGAACAGTTCGCGCAGCGCCTCCGCGTAGGAGGCGCCGCCCGGCTCGGCGGCCAGCTGCTTCACCCGGACGGTCGGGGCGTGCAGCAGCTTGTCGACGACGCGGCGGACGGTCTGGGTGATCTCGGCGCGCGAGCGCTCGTCCAGGTCGGGCAGCCGGGAGTCCAGCCGGCCGAGCTCGGCGGCGACCACGTCGGAGGCCATCGAGCGCAGCGCGACCACGGTCGGCGCGATCCGGGCGGCCCGCTGGGCGGCGCTGAAGGCGGTCACCTCGTCGGAGACGATCCGGGCGACCTGGTCGACGTCGCCGGCGCCGGGGCTGGCGGCGTGCGCGTGGGAGAGGCTCTCCAGGTCGACCAGCAGGGCGCCGGGCAGCTCGTGCACGGTGTGGTCGACGTCGCGCGGCATGGCCAGGTCGAGCAGGGCGAGCGGCTCGGACGCCCCGTGGCGGAGCCGCTGGGCGTCCCGTCGGGAGGCGACCGCGGCGGCCACGTCCTCGGCCTTGATCACCACACCGGCCGCGCCGGTGCAGGAGATCACCAGGTCCACCTCGGCGAGCGCCTCCGGCACCTTGGCCAGGTCCAGGACCGAGGCCACGTCCGGGCCGAGGATCTCGACCAGCCGCTCGGCGCGGGCCGGGGTCCGGTTGGCGATCAGCAGGTCGGTCACGCCGGAGCGGACCAGGGTGGCGGCGGCCAGCGAGCTCATCGAGCCGGCGCCGACCACCAGCGCGCGCTTGCCGGCGATCTCGCCCGCGCCCGCCGCGACCTGCTCCAGGCCGAAGGTGACCAGCGACTGGCCGGCCTTGTCGATGCCGGTCTCGCTGTGCGCGCGCTTGCCGACCCGCAGGGCCTGCTGGAACAGCTCGTTCAGGCCGCGCCCGGCGGTGTGCTCCTCCTGGGCCTTGGCCAGCGCGTCGCGCAGCTGGCCGAGGATCTGGCCCTCGCCGACGACCATCGAGTCCAGGCCGCAGGCCACCGAGAAGAGGTGGTGGACGGCGCGGTCCTCGTAGTGGACGTACAGGTGGGAGGTCAGCTCCTCCAGGTCCACCCCGCTGTGGTGGGCCAGCAGCAGCGACAGCTCGGCGACGCCGGCGTGGAACTTGTCCACGTCCGCGTACAGCTCGATCCGGTTGCAGGTGTTCAGCAGTGCGGCCTCGCCGACCGTCGCGGTGGCGGCGGCGTCGTGCAGCAGCCGGGTCGGTACGTCACCCGTCAGCGCGGCGCGTTCCAGCACCCCGACCGGGGCGGTGCGATGGCTCAGCCCTACGACGAGAAGGCTCATGCCCGCCCCCCACAGCTCTCGGTGTTCATGCGGGCATCACCGCGGAGAGATCCCCGTCGCCGCCCTTGGCGGACTTTCCCTTGGCCTGCTCGGCCTGGTCCTTGGCCGCCGACTCGACGGTGCCCCGGGGCTTGCCGCTGCCGCCGGCCGCGCGGCGCAGCTTGGCGGCGGCCGCCCGGACCGGACCGGGGGCGCGGTCCAGCACCGACTCGGCACGGTCGTCCGGCTCCTCGCCGGCCTTGCGCTGCTCGTGGAAGGCGAGGATCTGGAGCTCGATGGAGAGGTCCACCTTGCGCACGTCCACGCCGTCCGGGACGGTCAGCACGGTCGGGGCGAAGTTCAGGATGCTGGTGACGCCGGCCTCCACCAGCCGGTCGCACACCTGCTGGGCGGCGCCGGGCGGGGTGGTGATCACGCCGATGGAGACGTGCTGGCTCTCGACGATCGACTCCAGCTCGTCCATGTGCCGCACCGGCAGTCCGGCCGCGGTGGAACCGACCACGTTGGGGTCGGCGTCCAACAGGGCGGCCACCCGGAAGCCGCGGGAGGCGAACCCGCCGTAGTTGGCGAGCGCGTGGCCGAGGTTCCCGATGCCGACGATGACGACCGGCCAGTCCTGGGTCAGGCCGAGCTCGCGGGAGATCTGGTAGACGAGGTACTCGACGTCGTAGCCGACGCCGCGGGTGCCGTAGGAGCCGAGGTAGGAGAAGTCCTTGCGCAGCTTGGCCGAGTTCACGCCGGCCGCGGCGGCCAGCTCCTCGGAGGAGACGGTCGGCACCGAGCGCTCGGAGAGCGCGGTGAGGGCCCGCAGATAGAGGGGCAGGCGGGCGACTGTCGCCTCCGGGATGCCCCGGGCACGCGACGGTCGGCGCGCGGCGCCCTGGTCGGGCGTCTGCGAACTGCTCTGTGGTGATCGGCCGATTGCCACGGTGCTCCTGTGGGTGAAGCTGGGCTTTGGCAGCCAGGCTATGCGTTTGTGAACGTGTGCACAAAGATGGTGTCCGTTTTGTCCCTACACAGTGATGCGCATCACGCCATCGACCGCATAGCACCGGCCCGGGTCAGCACGACCTCCGGGGCTCGCGAACCGGGCAGCCAGGGGCCGTACGGGGCCTCCCTGCGCAGCAGCGGGACGCCGGCGCCGGACGGGTGGGAACGGGCCCGCCCCAGCCGGGGCCAGGGCACCTCGGCGGCCTCGCGCAGCGGGCCGGCCCAGTCGCCCGGCGGACAGGACGGGGCGCCCAGGCAGTGCCGCAGCAGCTCGGCGGTCACCCGGGCGTCGCCCAGCGCGGTGTGCGCCGGGTACCAGCCGAGGTCCGCCGCCTCCGCACAGGCCGCCAGGCCCTGGCCGCGGGCCTGCGGCAGGTGCGCGCGGGCCAGCCGCATCGTGCACAGCAGCGGCACGGGCGGCAGCGGCACCCCGATCCGGGCGAACTCGCGATCCAGGAAGGCGTGGTCGCAGCTGACGTGGTGACCCACCAGCACCCGGCCGGCCAACAGCTCCAGCAGCCGCGGGGCGATCTCCCGGAAGCGCGGGGCGCCCTCCACGTCGCACTGGCGTATCCGGTGCACATGGGTCGGACCTACCGGGCCCAGCGGATCCAGCAGGGTGGCGAACTCGCCCTCGGGACGCAGCCGCTCGTCGAGCAGCACCACGGCCACCTCGACCACCCGGTGCCGCCACGGGCTGCGGCCGGTCGCCTCCACGTCCACCACGGCGAAGCCCCGGGGGACCGTCCGGGGCTCCGGAGCTCCGGACACCCGGAGGGCAGGACCGGGAAGCATGGCGCACTCCTCGTGTGCTCAGCCCCCCACGGGCGCAAACGCGTTCGATCGTAAGCCGACCGACCCGCCCCGCCCCACGCCGGAACGGAGTGTCTTTGGCAACGATTCGGCGAACCTCCCCCGCCGATCGGCGGGGGGTCGGTACACGGACGAACGCCCGGTCAGGCCCCGCTCAGCCGCCGAGGGCAGTGCGCAGACGGCGCTCGTCGACCCGCCAGAAGTCGTGCTGGCGGCCGTCGATCAGGGTGACCGGAATCTGCTCCCAGTAGCGGCGGTACAGCTCCTCGTCCTGGGTGATGTCCCGCTCCTCGAAGGACGCCCCCAGCTCGCCCGTCACCCGGAGGATCACCTCGCGGGCCTCGTCGCACAGGTGGCAGCCCGGCTTGCCGACCAGGGTCACGGTCCGGTCCGCGGGCTCGGGGCTCTTGCGTCGCAGCAGTGGGCTCACCACCCCATTCTCCGCCATGGCACCCGCCCGCCCGGGGGCACCCGGCACCCGGTGGAGCTGTTCACCTCGCGGGCACGGCTCCGTCACGGTCGCCGCGCGCCCGGCTGGCTATCCTCGATGACATGGCCGTGCTCAGAAGGCTCACCCAGGCAAGGCGTTCCAGCAGCGAGCGGAGCGCCCTGGCCGGCGAAGCCGCGGCCGAGGCGGCCGAGGCCGCGCTGCGGGCCGAGCCCGGGCCGGACGGCACCGCGGGGCGGGACGGCGGCACCGGGCCGGACGGCACCACCGGAACGGACGGCAGCACCGGGCCGGACGCGCCGGCCGCGGCGAAGCCCGGCAGGGCCCCCAAGACCCCCAAGGCCTCGACCGAGAACCACACCCCGGACCCGGACGACCCCCGCGCCGCCGCCTTCTTCGACTGCGACAACACCATCCTGCGCGGCGCCGCGATCTTCTACCTCGGCGTCGGCCTCTACCGCCGCGGCTTCCTCACCCGCCGCGACATCGCCCGCTTCGCCTGGCAGCAGGCCTGGTTCCGGCTGCACGGCACCGAGGACCCGGACCACATCTCCGACGCCAAGCAGTCCGCCCTCGGCATCGTGGCCGGCAAGCCCACCGCCGACCTGGAGGCGATCTGCGAGGAGATCTTCGAGGAGGTCGTGGCGGACAAGATCTGGCCCGGCACCCGCGCCCTGGTCCAGATGCACCTGGACGCCGGCCAGCGGGTCTGGCTGGTCACCGCCGCCCCGCTGGAGGTGGCCAGGATCATCGCCCGGCGGCTCGGCATGACCGGCGCGCTGGGCACCGTCGCCGAGGCCCGGGACGGCCTGTACACCGGCCGGCTGGTCGGCGACCTGCTGCACGGCCCGGCCAAGGCCGCCGCCGTCCGCGCGCTGGCCCGGCGCGAACGCCTCGACCTCGACCGCTGCGCCGCCTACAGCGACTCGGCCAACGACATCCCGATGCTCTCGCTGGTCGGCCACCCGTACGTGGTGAACCCGGACGGCGCGCTGCGGCGCCACGCCCGGACCCAGGGCTGGCGGGTGCGGGACTTCCGGACCGGGCGCAAGGCGGCCCGGGTGGGGCTGCCGGCCGCGGCCGCGCTCGGGGTGCTGGCCGGCGCGACGGCGGCCGGGGTGGCGCTGAACCGGCGCAGGCGCCGCTCCTGAACCTCCCGCGCCGGGGGTCGCGCGGGCTCCCGAAGGCCGCCGGGGGCGCGCCCGAGGGCCGCCCGAAGACGGTCGGGAGGTCGTCGGCGGATCGTCGGGACGCCGTCGGGACGCCGTCCGGACGGGCTCGCCCCGGCGAGTGAGCGGGCGTCAACAGGGCCTCTGACCTGGCCCCTCTTACGGGCGAACTCCCCTGCACCGCAGGGTGGTCCGAGTCACCTGCACGAACCTGTCGCCCGGTGACCGGTTCTGATCGTTCGCCAGGCCGGGAAAGTCAGGGGTTGCCGAGCCCCAAGGCTGGGAAACCGCCCCTCAGGCCGCCGAATTGGTCACCCTGAGCGCCTGTTCGATCACGTTGAGCCGGATGAACGATGACAGCTCCGGTCAGTGTCAGCCGAATATGCACAACAAATGGATCCCAAACGACCACTTCGACCACACGGTGTAGCTGTCATTGCACAAAGCGTTATTCTCTCCTGGATGCACGTCACCACGCGTCCCGCTCGAACGGACGCTTCGGGGAGTGCTCTCCGCGCAGGCGGAGGTGATCCGTCCACAGTTCTGCCTCTGGGAGTCCCGTGTACCCACCCGTCCGGAACGACGCGCCTGCACCCTCCCGCCCGTCGTCCGCGCCCCTGCGCCCCCGCACCGGCCTGCGCGGTCGGCCGACCGCCGAGCGGCAGATCTCCACCGGCCTGACCCTGCTGCGCACCCTGCTCCGCAGCCAGTTCGCCGTCCTGCCCCAACTCGCGCCGGCTGGAGGATCGTTCGTCCAGCCCCAGCCGCCCGGCCCGGCGCTGCGCACCACCGCCGCCGGCTCGGCCGGCACCGGCTCGCGCGGCCGCACCGGCAGCACCGGCGCCGGCCGGGGCCGCGCCCGGACGGCGCCCAACCCCGGCTACGAGACCGAGCACAACCCGATCATGGAGCTGGTCGAGCGCGCCCAGGCCGGCGAGAGCGAGGCCTTCGGGCGGCTCTACGACCACTACGCGGACACCGTCTACCGCTACATCTACTACCGGGTCGGCAGCCGGGCCACCGCCGAGGACCTCACCAGCGAGACCTTCCTGCGCGCCCTGCGCCGGATCGGCACCTTCACCTGGCAGGGCCGGGACTTCGGCGCCTGGCTGGTCACCATCGCCCGCAACCTGGTCGCCGACCACTTCAAGTCCAGCCGCTTCCGGCTGGAGGTCACCACCGGCGAGATGCTGGACTCCAACGAGTGCGAGCGCAGCCCGGAGGAGTCGGTGCTGGAGTCGCTCTCCAACGCCGCCCTGCTGGACGCCGTGCGCCGGCTCAACCCGCAGCAGCAGGAGTGCGTCACCCTGCGCTTCCTGCAGGGGCTCTCGGTGGCCGAGACGGCCCGGATCATGGGCAAGAACGAGGGCGCCATCAAGACCCTCCAGTACCGCGCCGTCCGCACCCTGGCCCGGCTGCTCCCGCCCGACGCGCGATGAACCGTGCCGAGGACGACCCCGGTGCCATACGGCACGGCCGTCCGTCACCGTTCGCGCCCGGCCGACACGTCAGGGTGAACGGTCGGTCCGATGATCAGCCGTGCGTAACCGACCGCCCGCACCACTCGTTGGCCAACGTGCAAGCCCCCACCAGGCGTACGGTCAAGTCGAATTGCGGCCTATCACCCGATGGAGTGGCTTTGGCCAGCCAGGGCAACCGTCCGGCAGGCCAGGGTGTCGACAACGACGAAGGGAGGTGTGGCCCGTGACGGCAAACGTGCTGGAGCACCGGCGGGCGAAGGCCTTCGCCGAGGCGCTGGAGGCCCACCAGGCAGAGCAACGCGCTGCGGCCAACGCCGAATCGGACAACGCCGCCGCCACCGGCGCCGGTCCGGTCGCGATGGCCGAACTGGTCGGTCTGACCGACGCGCTGGGGGCGCTGCCCGGGCCGGTGCTGGACCGGGAGGTCCGCACGGTCCAACGCGCCCAGCTGATGGCCGCGTTCGAGCAGGCCTTCGCCGGCGGGACGGGCACCCCGGTGCCCCGGCAGCGCCGCCACCGGGCGATCCGGACGGCGCCGCGCGGCCGCTGGAGCCGCCGGTTCGCGATCGGCGGGCTGGTCGCCGGGCTCGCCGTCGGCAGCCTGACCGGCGCCGCCGCGGCCAGCGCCCACGCCCTCCCCGGGGACACGCTGTACGGCCTCAAGCGCGGGCTGGAGGGACTCCGGCTCGACTTCGCCGGTTCCGACTCCGAGCGCGGCGAACTGCTGCTCGACAACGCGGCCACCCGGCTCGGCGAGGCCAAGACCCTGGTCGGCCGCACCGGCCCGGCCGGCGGCCTCAGCCCGGCCACCGTCGAACAGGTCCGCCGCGCCCTGGACGACATGCACGCCGACGCCCTCAGGGGCCGCGAGCTGCTGCGCTCGGTCTACCGCAGCAACGGCTCGCTCGACCCGATGCGGGCGCTGGCCGGCTTCGCCCACGACGAGGACGGCCGGTGGAGCGAGCTGCAGGGCCGACTGCCCGTCCAGCTCACCCAGCAGGCCGACCTGGTGAACCGCCTCTTCGACGACATGAGCGAGGACGTCGCGCCCCTGCGCCTGGTCCTGCCCCCCGCTCAGAGCGGTGGCGCGGCCGGCTCCGGAGCGGGCGACGGCTCCTCCCACTCCACCGACGGCTCCCCGGCCGGGTCCCCCGCGGCCGGATCCGGCACCACGGCCGGCGCCGACCGGGCCCCGGGCTCCGCCGGCAACCGCCCCGGCGCCCCCGAGCACGCCCCGGCCAACCCCGGCTCCGGCGCCTCCGGCACCGGGGGCAAGGGCGGCGTCCTGCCGGACACCCTGCCCAGCAGCGCCCCGGACGCCGTCAACGGCCTGGTCGGCGGCCTCACCAGCGGCCTCACCGGCACCAAGCCCTCGCCGAGCGCCGACGCGGCCCCGCAGCAGGCACCTCAGCAGGCCACGCCCGGCGCCCCGAACGCGGCCCAGCCGCAGGGCGTCGAGGTGCCCCCGCTGCTCCCGGACCTGCTGCCCGGGCTGCGCATCCTGGGCGGCTGACGGCAGGGCGGTGGGGGGGGGGGGGGAGGAGGGGGGCAGCGACGCGCCAACCAAACCCACCGCCCCTCCCCTCACCCCCACTCCCCCCGCAACACCCAAACCCACACCCACCACCCCAAACCAAACACAAACACCCAAAACGC
>NZ_JBHVJT010000041.1:61757-79132 GCF_042798815.1 Kitasatospora sp. NPDC057738
GGTGGGCTCCCCCGCCGTCTTTGGGCTCTGTTTCCGGGTGCATATCTCTGGGGGGCGGAGGGCGGGGGGGGGGGGCCCCGGGGGGCGTCCACCCCCCCCCTCCCCCCCGCCGTACCCGGGTTCTTCCGTGGAGGCCCGGCTCCTCGGAAGGACCCGGGCCTCCTCGGCCGAACCCGCCGGAAGAGCACCGCCGGCGGAGCGCCGCCGGAAGAACACCGTCAGAAGAACACCGTCAGAAGAACACCGAACGCCGCTGCACCAGCAGCTGGTAGAGGGTGTGCTGGATGGTCTCGCGCACCTCGTCGGCCAGGTCGAAGACCAGCATCGGGTCGTCCGCCGCCTCCACCGGGTAGCTGTCGGTGGCGATCGGCTCTCCGAAGCGGATCGTCCACTTGGTCGGCAGCGGCAGCACCCCGAGCGGGCCCAGCCACGGGAAGGTCGGGGTGACCGGCACGTACGGCAGGCCCAGCAGCCGGGCCAGGGTCTTCACGTTGCCGATCATCGGGTAGGTCTCCTCGGCCCCGACGATCGAGCAGGGCACGATCGGCACCCGCGCCCGCAGCGCCGAGGCGACGAAGCCGCCGCGGCCGAACCGCTGGAGCTTGTAGCGCTCGGAGAACGGCTTGCCGATCCCCTTGAAGCCCTCCGGCCAGACCCCGACGACCTCGCCGCGCTCCAGCAGGGCCTGGGCGTCCTCGTTGCAGGCCAGCGTGTGGCCGGCCTTGCGGGCCAGCTCGTTGACGCCGGGCAGCACGAAGACCAGGTCGGCGGCGAGCATCCGCAGGTGCCGCCGGGCGGGGTGGTGGTCGTGGATGACCACCTGGGTCATCAGGGCGTCCAGCGGGATCGTGCCGGAGTGGTTGGCGACGATCAGCGCGCCGCCCTCGGCCGGGATGTGCTCCACGCCCTGGACGTCGATCCGGAAGTACTTCTCGGCCAGCGGGCGCAGCAGCGAGAGCAGCACCTCCTCGGTGAGCTCCCGGTCGAAGCCGAACTCGTCCACCTCGTAGTCGCCGGTCACCCGGCGGCGCAGGAAGGCCAGCCGCTCGGCGGCACGGCCCTCCCAGCCCTTGCCGAACAGCCCGGTGGCGGCCGGGCCGAGCGGCCCGGACAGCACGCCGCCGACGGCCTCGGCGAGCCGGTCGGCCAGTTTCGGCCCCTCGGGCGAGGTCCAGCTGGGGGCGGACTCGATCGGGATGACCTTGGCCTCGCCCGACGCGTTCTCGGCTGCGGCACTCATCGCGGGTTCAGCTCCTCGGTGGGCGGGGGCGGTTCGGTACGGCGTCCGGTCCGGCGGCCGGCCCCGCGGGGGCGGCCCCTTCCGGGCCGAGCAGGGCCGTCAGCCGGTCGGTGACGGCGGCCAGCCGCTCGGGCGGCAGCAGACCCGGCCCCTGCGCGGCGGCGAAGTCGGCGAAGGCCTCCGGGGTGCCGAACGCCGGGCGGTAGCCGAAGGTGTCGCGCAGCCGCGCGGTGTCCACCACCCGGCCGTGGGTGAGCAGCCGCAGCTGCTCGGGCGAGACGTCGACCAGCCGGGTCTGCCGGGCCAGCACGGCCATCCAGCTGACCGCGGGCAGCAGCAGCGGCAGGGTGGGCCGGCCGAGCCGGCGGGCGCACTGGGAGAGCAGCAGGACGCCCTCCCCCGCCACGTTGAAGGTCCCGGTGTTGACGGTGCCCGGCGCGGGCTCGTCGGCGGCCCGGCAGAGCACCGCGACGGCGTCGTCCTCGTGCACGAACTGCAGCCGCGGGTCGTAGCCGAGCACGGTCGGGAGCACGGGCAGCGCGAAGTACTCGCTGAGCGGGGTGTCCGCGTCCGGGCCGACGATGTTGGCGAAGCGCAGCACCGTCACCGCGACGTCCGGGCGGCGCCGGGCGAAGCCGCGCACATAGCCCTCGACCTCCGCCGCGTCCTTGGCGAAGCCGCCGCCGGGCGGGTCCTTGGGCTGCATCCGCTCGCTGAACACCGCCGGGTCGCGGGGCGCGGATCCGTAGACGCCGGTGGTGGACTTCACCACCAGCCGGCGCACCCCGGGGGCCTTCTGGCAGGCGCCGAGCAGCTGCATGGTGCCGATCACGTTGGACTCCTTCACCGCGGAGCGGTTGGTGGAGCCCAGGCCGGTGGCGCTGACGCTGAGGTGCACCACGGTGTCCACCCGGTGCTCGGCGAGCACCCGGGAGAGCGCCGGGCGGCGCAGGTCGAGCTGGTGGAAGCGGTACGGGGCGGCCGGCCCGGCCGGCTCCTCGGGCGGCAGTCGGGGCGGCTGCACGTCCACGCCGACCACCAGGTCCACGCCCGGCCGGCGGCGGACCTCGGCGACGAAGCGGGCACCGAGATGGCGCGCCACGCCGGTGACGAGCACGACCACGCCCACGGTGTTGCCCCCGTTCCCCGGCCCGAGCGGCCTGCGTGCACCGTACCGCGCCGCCCTGCCGGGCCGTGAAATGACACCGCCCGCCCAGACCACGAGGGGCTGGACGGGCGGTGGAAGCGCTGGGCGCGCTAGGCGCGGCCGGGGGCGCTTACTTCTTGTTGCGACGCTGAACGCGGGTCCTCTTCAGAAGCTTGCGGTGCTTCTTCTTGGCCATACGCTTGCGACGCTTCTTGATGACAGAGCCCACGGAACAACCCTCGCTCACTGAGACTCTCGCCCGTGAGAGACGGAGTCCATACGACTGACGTGAGGGCCTAGCCTACCGTCCACGGTGCTAAGGCCGTAATCGTGCTCCCCGATACCGGGAAACTCGGGGGAAATCCCCGGCGAACGGGTGCGGCGCCCACCGGTGTGGACCCCGCACCCGCGCGCCGCCGCTACGCGCTCTCGAGCCGCACGTAGGACTCCTTGAGGTACTCGTGCACCGCCTGCTGGGGCACCCGGAAGGACCGTCCGACCCGGATGGCCGGCAGCTCTCCGCTGTGCACCAGTCGGTACACCGTCATCTTGGACACCCGCATGACCGCGGCGACCTCCGCCACGGTCAGGAAGACGACTTCCTGAAGGGGGCGCTCGACGGAACTCATGACCATCACCCGACCCTTACCCGTGTGCAAGGCACCGGCTTCCCCTCCGGTGACTCCACCGGCACACGTGTATCCCCAGAGTAGTTATGGGTGGTACCAGTGGGAAGAGGGGAAGTGCAGTCCTCGTACGGTGAGAGATAGGACCGTTGCAGTACGTAGCCGATCGGCCGATGGCACCGCCCGGCGTACGCACGGCCTGACCAGGGCGGCGGGTTCAGGCCAGCAGCCCGTGCTGGGGGAACACCGCCCGCCGGGTGGCGAGGATGGCCTGATCGAGCCGGTCGGCCGGATCGTAACCCGAGTCGAAGTCGCGCCAGGCGGGGCGGGCGCCGTCGGTCATCCGCAGCGGGGCCGGGCGGCGGGTGCGGCGGTAGACCTCGGCGCGCCAGGACTCGGGGGTCTCGGTGGCCGGGTCGACGGGCCGGGCGGCGGCGGTGGCGACCAGGTGGGTCCAGGTGCGCGGGACGACGTCCACCACGGCGTAGCCGCCCCCGCCGGTGGCCACCCAGCGACCGCCGGCGTACTGGTGGGCGAGGTCGTGCAGCGCCTCGGCGATCAGCCGCTGGGCGTCCACGGTGACGGCGAGGTGGGCGAGCGGGTCCTCCAGGTGGGTGTCGGCGCCGTGCTGGGTGACCAGGACCTGTGGCCGGAACGCGTCGAGCAGTTCGGGCACCAGGGCGTGGAAGGCGCGCAGCCAGCCGGCGTCGCCGGTGCCCGCGGGCAGCGGCAGGTTGGCGGCGGAGCCGGGGGCGTCCTCGCCGCCGGTCTCGATCGACCAGCCGGTCTGCGGGAAGAGCGTGGCGGGGTGCTCGTGCAGCGAGACGGTGAGCACCCGGGGGTCGTTCCAGAAGGCCGCCTGGACGCCGTCGCCGTGGTGGACGTCCACGTCGACGTAGGCGACCCGCTCGGCGCCGAGTTCGAGCAGCCGGGCGATGGCCAGCGCCGGGTCGTTGTAGACGCAGAAGCCGGAGGCCTTGCCGGGCATCGCGTGGTGCAGCCCGCCGCTGAAGTTGACGGCGTGCGGGGTCTCGCCGCGCCAGACGGCCTCGGCGGCGGCGACGGACTGGCCGGCGATCAGTGCCGAGGCCGAGTGGATCGCCGGGAAGGACCAGTTGTCGTCGGTGCCCAGTCCGTGCAGCGGGTCGGAGCGCTCGGGATGGGCGGCGGCGTTCCGGACCGCCTCGACGTACTCCCGGGTGTGCACCAGCCGGAGGGTGGACTCGCCGGCTGGCGGCGCGGAGCGGACGGTCACCCCGGGGCCGGTGCTCAGTCCGAGGGCCTCGACCAGGCGCATGGTGAGGGCCAGCCGGGTCGGGTCCATCGGGTGGCCGGGGCCGAAGTCGTAGGCGGTGACGGCCTCGTCCCAGAAGAGGTGCAGGCCGCAGGGGGTGTCACGCTCGGCTTCGGGCATGGCCTCCACCGTAGCGGGTGGCGGTGGCCGGACCGCCCTCAGGGCGCGCCGGGGCGGCACTCGCGGGAGCCGCCGGGCGCGGGGTGCGCAATGAAACTACGGAAGTTGTGGGGCAGCTGTGGAGGCGGGTGTTGAGGCGGTGCAGACAAACGCTTTGCGACTCCATATCCTCTCCGCCATGAAGCCATTCAGCGTGCAACGCCTTGGGGTAATTCTCGCTGCAATACTGGGTTTTGGCGTCTTCTTCGCCGCCCAGCCGGCCTCCGCCGCGGTCAGCGGCACCACCTTCGCGGTCGACAAGTCGACGGCGAAGGCGGGAGACCAGCTGACCCTGACGCTGTCGCTCACCAACAGTGAGACCAGTCCCATCTACTTCGCCTACGAGGCCGTCCAGCCGACCTGGCCGGCCAACACGCAGGCCGGAGCGTTCACCGTCCTCAGCTGCACCGGTGACACCTCCGACTGCGCGATCAACGGGAACAGCGCCAACTTCCACTTCAACGCGCCGATCGCGCCCGGGGCGACGAAGAGCGTCACGCTCACCGTCAAGATCACCGACACCCCGGCGTGGGGCACCGCGCCGTACACGCTGAACTGGGCGCCGTACGTCTACTACGAGTTCGGCCAGGTCGGCAACGGCACGGCCAAGGACCAGGGCTGGACCTACGGAGTGCCCGAGCTCCAGACCGTGATCAGCTGACCCCACGTCCCGTCGACCGCCCCCGCCGTCACCCGACGGCGGGGGCCGGGGCGGGTTCCGGGGCGGGCTCCGGGGCGAAGCGGTCGGCCAGCGGCAGGACGGCGAGCACCAGCAGCATCGGGGCGAGCAGCGCCCAGCGGTACGAAGCGGCGTCCGCGATCGCCCCGACCAGCGGCGAACCCAGCAGGAACCCCACGTAGTTGAAGAGGTTGAGCCGGGCCACCGCGGCATCGGAGTCGGCCGGGAAGAGCCGGCCGCCGGCCGCGAACACCTGCGGGATGATCGCGCAGATGCCGAAGCCCAGCACGGTGAAGGCGGCGATGCCCGCCCAGGCGCCGGGCGCGACCGCGGCCAGCCCGAAGCCGAGCGCGGCCAGCGCGGCACCGGCACGGACCACCGGGACGGCGCCGAAGCGCTGCACCGCGCGGTCGCCCAGTGCCCGGCCGAGCAGCATCGCGACCATGTAGCCCAGGTAGGAGAGCTTGGCGAGGTCCTCCCGGCTGCCCAGCCCGTCGGTGAGGTACTTGACGCTGTAGTTGGAGACCGAGGCGTCCGCGATGTACGCGAAGGCCATCGCCAGGCAGAGCGGCAGCAGCGGACGCCAGGGGACGGACCGGGCGGCGGCCTCCGCGGCCTCCCGGACGGCGTCGCCGAGTTCGGCCGGGCCGGCGAGCAGGCCGCCGGTCAGCAGGGCGAGCGGGGCGATCACCGCGGCGGCCGTGCCGAACAGCACCGGCAGCCCGAGGTCGTAGTGCGAGCCGAGGCCCGCCAGGGCCGCGCCGAGGATGCCGCCGAGGCTGAACGCCGCATGGAAGCCGATCATGATCGAGCGGCCGTAGCGGTGCTGGAGCCCCACCCCGAGCATGTTCATACTGGCGTCCAGCGCGCCCACCAGCAGCCCGAACGCGCCGAGGGCCAGGGCGAGTTGCCACAGCGTGCCGCCCAGTCCGGCGGCCGCCAGGCTGAGGCAGACGGCGGGCTGGACCACCCGCAGCACGGTCCGTGCGCCGGCGCGCTTCACCAACTGCTCGGAGACGATCGAACCGACCCCGGCCAGAACCGGCACCGCGGCCAGGAAGACCGGCAGCAGCCCGTCGCTCAGCCCGTACCGGTGCTGGATCTCCGGGATGCAGGTGACCAGCAGGGCGAAGGTGACGCCCTGGAGCAGGAAGCTGACGGCGAGCGCCGCCCGCCCCACGCGCAGACCGGGCGCCGCGGCGGACGGGACGGGCCCTGCGGACGGTGCGGCACTCAAGCGGACCTCCAGGCGGACTCCACACGGACCTCGCAGACCTCGCTACCGACCGGTAGGACGATGTTGGCGAGAGCGTAGGGGGTGCGCCGCGATTACGGGAGGGGTCGCGCAGCGGTCATTTCCCGCCGGAGGCCAACTCCCGGGAGCGGTCCCGCGCCGCCTCCAGGGCGCCGAGCAGCGCGGCCCGCACCCCGTGGTTCTCCAGCTCGCGGATCGCCGCGATGGTGGTGCCGGCCGGGGAGGTGACCGCCTCGCGCAGCTTCACCGGGTGCTCGCCGGAGTCGCGCAGCATCACCGAGGCGCCGATCGCGGACTGCACGATCAGGTCGTGCGCCACCTGCCGGGGCAGCCCGAGCAGGATGCCGGCGTCGGTCATCGCCTCGACCAGGAAGTAGAAGTAGGCCGGACCGGAGCCGGAGAGCGCGGTGGCCGCGTCCTGCTGGGACTCGGGCAGCCGCAGCGCCTTGCCGACCGAGCTGAAGATCTCCTCGGCGCGCACCAGGTGCTCCTCCCCCGCGTGCGAACCGGCCGAGATGACGCTCATCCCCTCGTCCACCAGGACCGGGGTGTTGGGCATCACCCGGACCACCGGGGTGCCCGCCGCCAGCCGCTCCTCGAACCAGGCGGTGGGGACGCCGGCCGCGGCCGAGATCACCAGCCGGTCCGCGCCGACGTGCGGGGCCAGCTCCTCCAGCAGGGCGCCCATGTCCTGCGGCTTGACCGCCAGGATCAGGGTGTCGGCGAGCTTGGCGGCCTCGGCGTTGGAGACGGCCACCACGCCGTAGCGGGCCGCGAGTTCGGCCGCCCGCTCCGGGCGGCGGGCGGTCACCAGGACATCGGCCGGATCCTTGCCCGCGCGCAGCAGACCGGAGAGCAGGGCCTCCCCGATCTTGCCGGTGCCCAGGAAGGCGATCTTCTGTCCGTGTGCTGCGCTGCTGCCCATCGTCCGCTCCTTGCCTCGGTACTGCGGCCATCCTCGCACCGCCCACCGGCACACGCGGGGACCGTCCGACCCGTGGTCGCCACGGACCCGAACGACCCTTGCCCCTAGGGAGAGAACTCGGGGGTTTCCCCTATGGCCTCCCGGCTCCGGGGAGCGCACCGTGGAGTCATGGCACACGACGAAATGTCCCGACGTGAGAACCGGCAACTCGCCGTCGCCTCGGCGACCGTGGGCCCGTGGCGGACCGCCGCGGGGGTCGGTGCGGTGGTGGGGGCGACGGCCCTGGGGATCGAGGCGATCTCCGGGAACTGGTCGCTGAGCATGCTGGCCTCACCGGCCGGCTGGGGCCTGTTCTTCTTCTTCCTGGTCGGCACCGTCGGCGGCCAACTGCGGCGCGACACCACCGACCGGCGACTGCGCCGCTGGGCGAACGAGCACCCGTGGCAGTCCGCGCTCCCGGCGGCCGGCGGCCTGCTGGCACTGAACACGCTGGCCCAGCTGTTCCTCGGCGACGAGGGCCTGTTCGGCGCCTTCTTCCTCTCGCTGCTGCCGGCCGGCCTCCTGCTGGCGATCGCCGGGGTGGTCGGGTCGGTCAAGCAGGCCCGCGGCAAGGGCTGACGGCCACCCGCGGCCTGCCCGTTTCCGGACAAACGACACCGATCCCACGGATCACGCACACGCGTTCACCACGAAGTGTGCCCCCGATCAACGGACCGTCACACCCTGTCGGCATACTGGCGCGATGCCGACAGCCGAAGATCCGGAACCGCGCCCCGAGACGGGCCGCGAGGCGGGCGGGAAGGACCCGTTCGCCGACCTCGTCCTGGACGAGGAATTCGTCCGCGGGGCCACCGTCAAGGAGCAGAGCGGGCGCACCCGCATGCTGTCCGCCCGGTGGAAGCACACCCCGCCGGTCGACCCGGGCGGCCGCCGCTCGGTCAACGACGGCCCGTCCGCGCCCAAGGGCCGGTTCGGGCGCAAGCCGAAGCCCGCCGCGCTCGACCCGTGGGGCAACCCCCGCCGCCCGAGCCGGCGCGGCTGGCGCACACCTGTGCTCGTGGCGCTGACCGTCGCGGTGGTGCTCTCCGTCCTGAACGTCGACGGGCTGCGCACATGGTTCTCGGACCACGTCTGGAAGAACTCCTCCGCCACCCCGGTGCCCACCGTCGCCCCGGAGACCGCCAGGCCGACCTCGGCACCGCCGGCCACCCCCGACGACCAGCCGACCGTGGACCACCCCTGGAAGGGCTCCCCCGCCGAGGGCTGGCCGAACGGCCCGGAGGCCTTCGTGCTGCCCGAGGCCAAGGCCGTCGGCGTCTTCTCGGCCGACGAGGTCGCCGCCCAGCTCCAGTCGGTCAAGGACTACCTGACGGCCTCCAACCTCGACCCCCGGGTGATCGCGGGAGCCCGTCCGGACGCCGCCCTGGCGATGCTCGACCGCCAGGAACGGGCCAACGCCGTCGCCGCCCTCGACCACCCCGCCAAGGAGACCGACCCGACCAGCTGGTTCACCCGCTTCGACCCGCGCGAGGCCGCCCTGGTGGGCACCACCGTCAAGGTCCAGGGCCGGATCAGCTTCGAGGAGGACGGTGACGGCGGCGTGCTGGTGCACACCGACTTCACCTTCGTCTACCCGCTGCAGCCGGGCCCGGACGCGGAGAAGCTGGCCTCGTCCCGCCGCCGCACCCCGGACACCGCGCCGGGCGGCACCGCCAAGCCGGTCGGCCTGGTCACCCGGGCCGCCGCCACCGACAACGGCGACACCTGGACGACCCGCACCATCGTGCGCAAGGTCGACGACGTCCGCTTCTACGACCCGAAGCACTACAAGGTCGACGCGAAGAAGCTGGTGTTCGCCAAGACCCAGTGGGACGCGGGCAACAGCGCCTGCGACGTCTACGACGGCTTCCTGCACCCGCAGTTCCAGCAGTTCACCAGCCACGACCCGGCACCGGGCGGCCCGACCACCGACCCGTACGACCGGAGCAAGGACATCACCCCGGCCGACCAGTGCGGCAGCGTCAGCCGGACCTAGGGTCCGGTGGCAGGAGGCGTCAGCGCTTGCGCTTGGCCCGGCCCGGCGCCTTGGCGTCGGGCCGGCGGCTGCGGCCCGCCTGGCGCTTCTCGTACTGGGCGACGGCCCGCTCGTAGGCGGCCCGCCGGACCGCCTCGCCGGGGGCCTCGACCAGGCTGCGGGCGAAGTAGGCGAGCAGCGAGCCGGCCCCGCCGATCAGCCAGACCGCGCCGAGCGACTTCTCCTCGGCCATCCAGCCGGTCAGCTGGTCCTTGCCCTCGGTGAGCACCTTCCAGGTGCGCCGCACGGCCATCATCGAGCAGACCGCGATGGCGGCGGTCAGCAGCCCGTTGAGGAACGTGCCGTTGTCGGAGAGGGCGATGCCCTCGATGCCGAAGCGCAGCAGCAGCACCACGGCGGCCGCCGCGACCAGGGCGCCGATCGACACGGCGACCCGGCGCGGCCAGTAGCCGTTGTCCCGGTTCAGCCAGCTGGTGCCGAACCAGCGGATCGGCTCCGGCTCGGGGGCGCCGACGGGAGTGGGGGCGGGGGTGGGGGGCTGCTCGCTCACGCCGTCGATTATCACCCGACCGCCGCACACGGCGGAGGAGCCGTCCCGGCCGGTGGGACGGCTCCTCCTCGTTCCGTGCGGGCCCGGCCGCGTTCCGTTCGGGCCCGGTGCCGTTCCGTGCGGACCCGGCCGCGTTCCGTTCGGGCCCGGTGCCGTTCCGTGCGGACCCGGCCGCGTTCCGTTCGGGCCCGGTGCCGTTCCGTGCGGGCCCGGCCGGGTCAGCCGAGCTTGGACACGTCGCGGACGGCGCCCCTGTCGGCGGAGGTGGCCATCGCGGCGTAGGCGCGCAGGGCCTGGCTGACCTGCCGGTCGCGGTTCTTCGGCCGGTAGCCGCCCGCGGCCTCCAGGGTCCGGCGGCGCTCCGCCAGGACCTCGTCCGGGACCTCCAGGGAGATCCGGCGGCCGGGGATGTCGATGGCGATGGTGTCGCCGTCCTCGACCAGCGCGATGGTGCCGCCGGAGGCCGCCTCCGGGGAGGCGTGGCCGATGGACAGGCCCGAGGTGCCGCCGGAGAAGCGGCCGTCGGTGACCAGCGCGCAGGCCTTGCCCAGACCCCGGCCCTTGAGGAAGGAGGTCGGGTAGAGCATCTCCTGCATGCCCGGGCCGCCCTTGGGGCCCTCGTAGCGGATGACGACGACGTCGCCCTCCTTGACCCGCTTGGCGAGGATCGCCTCGACCGCGTCCTCCTGGGACTCGACCACGACGGCCGGACCGCTGAAGGTCCAGATCGACTCGTCCACGCCGGCGGTCTTCACGATGCAGCCGTCCTCGGCGAGATTGCCGTACAGCACGGCCAGGCCGCCCTCGACCGAGTAGGCGTGCTCGACGCTGCGGATGCAGCCCTTGGCGGAGTCGGTGTCCAGCGACTCCCAGCGCTCGGACTGCGAGAAGGCCTCGGCGGAGCGGACGCAGCCGGGAGCGGCGTGCCACAGCTCGACGGCCTCCGCGGAGGGCGAACCGCCGCGCACGTCCCAGGTCTTGAGCCACTCGGCGAGCGAGTCGGCGTGCACGGTGTGGACGTCCTCGTTGAGCAGCCCGCCCCGGTACAGCTCGCCGAGGATGGCCGGGATGCCGCCGGCCCGGTGCACGTCCTCCATGTAGTACGAGCCGTTCGGCGCGACCTTGGACAGGCAGGGCACCTTGCGGGAGATCGCGTCGATGGCCCGCTGGTCGAAGTCCAGCTCGGCCTCCTGGGCGGCGGCGAGCAGGTGCAGGATGGTGTTGGTCGAGCCGCCCATGGCGATGTCCAGGGCCATGGCGTTCTCGAAGGCGGCGCGGGTGGCGATCGCCCGGGGCAGCACCGAGGCGTCGTCCTGGCCGTAGTGGCGGTTGGTGATCTCGACGACGGTCCGGCCGGCGTCCTCGTAGAGGGCGCGGCGGGCGGTGTGGGTGGCGAGCACCGAACCGTTGCCCGGCAGCGAGAGGCCGATCGCCTCGGTCAGGCAGTTCATCGAGTTGGCGGTGAACATGCCGGAGCACGAACCGCAGGTGGGACAGGCGTTCTCCTCGATGATCGCGATGTCCTCGTCGGAGACGTTCTCGTTGACCGCCTGGGAGATCGCGTCGACCAGGTCGAGCTTGCGCACCGTGCCGTCGACCAGGGTGGCCTTGCCGGCCTCCATCGGGCCGCCGGAGACGAAGACGGTCGGGATGTTCAGACGCAGCGCGGCCATCAGCATGCCCGGGGTGATCTTGTCGCAGTTCGAGATGCAGATCAGGGCGTCGGCGCAGTGCGCGTTCACCATGTACTCGACCGAGTCGGCGATCAGGTCCCGCGAGGGCAGCGAGTAGAGCATGCCGCCGTGGCCCATCGCGATGCCGTCGTCCACGGCGATCGTGTTGAACTCGCGCGGGATGCCGCCCGCCCGCTTGATCGCCCCGGAGACGATCCGGCCGACCGGCTGGAGGTGGGTGTGCCCGGGCACGAACTCGGTGAAGGAGTTGGCGACCGCGATGATCGGCTTGCCGAAGTCCTCGCGGGCTACGCCGGCCGCCCGGAGAAGCGCCCGGGCGCCTGCCATGTTGCGACCGTGGGTGACCGTACGGGACCTCAGCTCGGGCACTGTGCTCCACTCCTTCGGGGCTCTCGCGGGCACCCCGCTGCTGGGAGGGTCCGGGGGCCGCTGTGGGTACCGAGCCTACGCCCGCCGTCCGGCCGGCGGACGCTCCGTCCGCGATGCGGGCAGGCGGCGGGCCTCCCCGGTCAGTCCCGCTTGACGGCCACGGTGAGGTCCAGGACGTACGGCTCGACCACCTGCCCGTCCGGGAACTCGGCCAGCAGCGCCGCGCGCTCGGCGGCGAGCAGCGGTTCGCGCCGCTCCGGGTCCAGCGAGGCGAAGTAGGAGCGCGAGGTGAGGTTGTCGACCACCTGCTCGACCGGCACCTGCCGCCGCCAGCGCAGCTCGGCACGGGAGACCTCCAGCCCGGCGGCGGCGAAGGGCACCGTCAGCTCGGCGATCCGGCGGTAGCCGTGGTAGCGGCCCGACAGCGCCGCCCACAGCCGCTCGTCCCGGGCGCGCACCCACGGGACGCTCTCGTCGAAGACGTTCCACCAGGCCGCGACGGCGCCGCCCGGCCGCAGCACCCGCAGCGCCTCGGGGACGGACTTCTCGGGGTGCGTCCAGTGGAAGGCCTGGGCGTAGGTGACCAGGTCGGCGGAGCCGTCGTGGAACGGCAGGTCGTCGCCGACGCCGCGGACCAGCGGCAGGTCCGGCGAGACGGCCTGGAACTGCGCGGCCATCCCGGCGGAGGGCTCGACCCCGACGACGTCCGCGCCGCGGGCGGCCAGCAGACGGGTGGCGATGCCGGTGCCGGCGCCGACGTCCAGGACCCGGGCGCCCTTGAGCCCGCGGCCCCAGAGCCGCTCCAGCTCGTCGAACAGCCCCTCCGGATAGCCGGGGCGGCCGCGGTCGTACGCGGCGGCCACCG
Organism: Kitasatospora sp. NPDC057738; assembly: GCF_042798815.1. Classification (NCBI taxonomy): domain Bacteria; kingdom Bacillati; phylum Actinomycetota; class Actinomycetes; order Kitasatosporales; family Streptomycetaceae; genus Kitasatospora; species Kitasatospora sp. NPDC057738. The sequence continues at coordinate 74,596 of NZ_JBHVJT010000041.1, forward strand.
CGCCGAAGCTCCCGGCCAGCTCGCGGAAGTTGCGGACCTCACTGAAGCCGCCGGCCCCACCGGCGTTCTGATCGTTCGTCACTTCTCCCCCTCGACAGGGCGGTTCGCGCCCGATCCGGCCGGACGGCTCAGCGTACGCGCGAGGGGGTGGCCAGGTGCAAGCGGGTAAAAGCGAGGGCCTCGGCCAGATCGGCCTCGCGTTCGGCGGGGGAGGCCGCGCGCCGGGTGTTGACCTCCAGCACCACGTGGCCGTCGAAACCGGTGCGGGCGAGGTGCTCCAGCAGCTCGGCGCAGGGCTGCTTGCCGCGGCCGGGGATCAGGTGCTCGTCCTTGCCGGAACCGCTGCCGTCGGCCAGGTGGACGTGGGCGAGCCGGTCGCCCATCCGCTCGACCATCGCGAAGGTGTCGATCCGGGAGGTGGCGGCGTGCGAGAGGTCGATCGTGAAGTGCCGGTAGTCCTCGTCGGTGACGTCCCAGCCCGGCGCGTACGCGAGCATCTCGCGGTCGCGGTAGCGCCACGGGTACATGTTCTCGACGGCGAAGCGGACGTCCGTCTCGCCCGCCATCCGGTTGATGCCCTCGACGAACTCCTTGGCGTACTGGCGCTGCCAGCGGAACGGCGGGTGGACGACCACCGCGCTCGCGCCCAGCTTCTCGGCCGCCGCCCGGGCCCGGACCAGCTTCGTCCACGGGTCGGTGGTCCACACCCGCTGGGTGATCAACAGGCACGGCGCGTGCACGGCCAGGATCGGCAGCCGGTGGGCGTCGGAGAGCCGGCGCAGGGCGTCGATGTCCTGGCTGACCGGGTCGTTCCACACCATCACCTCGACCCCGTCGTAGCCGAGCTTGGCGGCCAGCTCGAAGGCCACGGCGGTGCTCGCCGGGTACACCGAGGCGGTGGACAGCACCACCTTGGTGTCGGGGATGTGCAGCGCCGGGTGCCGGGGCAGCACCAGCCGGTCGGTGGTGCGCAGCAGCGGCGGGCGGGCGGCGTCGCGCTTGGCGGCCTTGACCGAGCGGACGGACTGGACGGCGGCCTTGGCGGCGCCGGCGGCCCGGGCGGTGCGGGTCTCCTTCGGGACGGGCTTCGCGGCGGCCCTGTTCGGGGTGCCCTTCCCGGTGGCGGGCTGCTGCGCGGCGTGCTTCTGCGCGGTGTGCTGCTGTGCGGTGCGCTTCCGTGCGGTGTGCTGCTGTGCGGTGCGCTTCCGTGCGGTGGCCGTCTTCGCCGTGTCCGCCGTGGTCGCCGTGTTAGCCGTCTTCGCCGGACCCGCCGCGGTCGGCTTCGCGGTCTTCGCCGCTGCCGTCTTCGCGGTGCGCTGGGCGGCCTTGACGGCCTTCGCGGCCTGCTTGGCGGCCTGGGCGGCGGTGGCGCCCGTGACCGCCTTGCCGAGCCGGCGGCGCGGACCGTCCGACCGCGACTGCCCGCTCCCGGGAGTGCGGCCCTCCTGCGTTCCGTCCTCGCCCGCTGGTTGCACCACGGGAGACAGCGTAAGCGGAGCACGCTGCGAACGGGGCGGGATGACCGGCGCAGTGACCATCGGCACGTCGACCCGGCCGCGGTCGATCGACGGCCGGCACTCCGCCGCGCCCGGCGCCCGGGCGCGGCCGGGCTACGGGGTGAGCGCCGGGCGGCGGCGGTCGGCCGGGCTGTCCATGGCGTCCAGGCGGCGCAGGATGATGCCCTCACGCAGCGCCCACGGACAGACGTCCAGCTCCTGCAGGCCGAACAGGTCCATCGCGGCGTCGGCGACCAGCGCCCCGGCCAGCAGCTGCTTGGCCCGGCCCTCGGAGACGCCGGGGATCTGGGCGCGCTCGGCGACGGTCATCGCGGACAGCCGGGGCAGCCAGGAGGCCAGCCCGCTGCGGGTGAGCCGGCGGTCGGCGTACGGGCCCGCGTCGGCGGGGGCGGCGCCCGTCATCCGGGCCAGCTGCTTGAAGGTCTTGGAGGTGGCGACCGCGTGCCGCGGCGGGCCGAGGCGGTTGATCTCGCCGACCACGGCGGCCAGCTCGGCCCGGATGTGTCGTCTCAGCTCGCGCAGCACCTCCGGGTCGGCGACGTCGCCCGGCAGCCAGCGGGCGGTCAGCCGGCCGGCGCCCAGCGGCAGCGAGCAGGCGACGTCCGGCTGCTCGTCCAGGCCGCAGGCGATCTCCAGCGAGCCGCCGCCGATGTCCAGGTTGAGCAGCCGGCCCGAGGACCAGCCGAACCAGCGGCGGACGGCCAGGAAGGTGAGCCGGGCCTCGTCCTGCCCGGAGAGCACGCGCAGCTCGACGCCGGTCTCGGCGGCCACCCGGCGCAGCACCTCCTCGCCGTTCGCCGCCTCGCGCACGGCGGAGGTGGCGAACGGGAGGATGTCGACGACGCCCTTGTCCTCGGCGACCCGCAGCGAGGAGGCCACATGGCCGACCAGCCGCTCGACGCCGGCCGCGCTGATCGCGCCGTCCGCGTCCAGCAGCTCGGCCAGGCGCAGCTCGGCCTTGTGCGAGTAGGCCGGCAGCGGGGCAGCGCCCGGATGGGCGTCCACCACGAGGAAGTGGACCGTGTTGGAACCTACGTCGAGCACACCGAGTCGCATAACTCTCCACGCTACGCGATGCGGACCCTGGTGAGAGGGGGTGTGACGGTATTCGCGCTGGTCCGGGACCGGGCGGCGGGGCCGACGGCCATCCGGCGGCGGTCCGGCGGCCCGGGTCGTCCGCGCCCGGACCGTCCGGGCGCTCAGTGGCCGCGCGGGCGGGCGGGGTACCGGCGGGGTGGGCGGGGTACCGGCGGGGTGGGCGGGGTGGGCGGGGTGGGCGGGGTGGGCGGGGTGCCGGCGGTGCGGGTGGGCGACGGTACCGGTGACGGCCGACCTGTTGTGACGGCCGACCGTCACAACAGGCCGTCCCACAGCTGCTCCACGATGACGGCCCACCAGTTCTCCGGGTCGGCGAACACCGTGCCGTCCACCTCCGCCAGCGCGCGTTGCAGGGCGTCCACCGCCCCGCCCGCGGCCACCGGGTCGAGCCCGCGCAGAGCGGGCCACCAGCCGGCGAACACCTCCAGGCAGCGGACGAAGGCGCGCAGGCTCTCATTGCAGTGACGGACGGTCGCGTAGTCCGGGTCCACCGCCCGGACGGCGCCGTCCACCGGGCCGAGGGCCAGCAGCGCCCAGCCGTCCGTCCCCAGCACCAACTGCCCGGCGAGCGCCAGGCGCTCCCGCTCGGCCGCCCGGGTGCCGCGCCCGGACTCGGCCAGCCACGCGGCGAGCGGGGGCAGGACGGTGCCCCGGCGGGTGCCGTCGGCGATCGCCTCCGCGCCCGGGTGGTGCAGCGCGAAGAACCCCGGCACGGCCACCGGGACGCCCACCGCCAGCAGCAACGCGGCCGCGTCCCCGGGCAGTTCGGCGCGGGCGACGTCCGCCGGCTCGAAGCGCTGGACGCCCGCCGGGCCGAACCGCTCCGCGAGCCGGGCGGCGAGCGCGGTGTCGGACTCGTCGGCCGCCTCGCCCGCCGGGTATGCCCTGCCCGGTGCGCGGGGGAAGGGCACCCGGTTGCGGGCCGGACCGTCCGGCGACGCGGGCAGCGCCCGTACGGCGGCGGCCCGGTGGTCGAAGCGCGGGCCGTACGGGAGCTCGAAGTCGATCCGGGCATGGGGCAGTTCGGCGGTCAGCGCGTACGACCAGTAGCCGCCGGGCAGGGCGCTCATCCGCAGGTCGGTCCGGACGGCGAGCACGTCCTCGGCCGCCACACCCTGCTCGCGCAGCCACCACCAGCCGCGCAGCGCCGGGTGCGGCAGGCCCGCCGCGGAGCGCAGGGCCAGCGACCGTTCCTCACCCGTGTCGTCCCGGTAGGTCAGCTCGGCCCGGGCACCCCGGCCGGTCGCCGGCGGGAGGGTCGGATCGTAGCCGCCGGCGCCCACGGAGTCCCGGTACAGCCCGACCACTTCGTCCACCGGCACCGAGGGCCACACCGTGAACCGTCCGCTCTCCCGGTCCACCACGGCACAGGCCGCCCCCACCTCCTCGGGCGCCCGCCGCTCCCCCGTCCGCGGGTCGACCACCACCCGGGCGGGCTCCGCCCACACCACCCAGCCGAGCTCGAACTCGTGGGTGCACACCCGCCGCACCGCCCCGGCACCCTGCGGCAGATCCCCGTTGACCCACCGGTGCCCCGCCTCCACCGCCTGCGCCCGAGAAATCACCCGGCCACCCCCGTCCCGTCCACTCCCCGCCGCCCATCCCGGCCCGACCCGCGACCCTACGCCCGCGCCCCACGCCCGCACCAAGCCTCAAGCACCAAGCCCCAAGCACCGGAAGCGCAGCCCCTCATGCACGAGAAGTCGGCCCCGCCGACTTCCCACGCGGGCGTCCACATCCCCTGCCGCCCCGCAGCCGGCACCGGAAGAACGAATATGACGTCCGGTCTACATATTCACGCGCAGACCCAAGCCCGCCCGGACCGGATCCGCGCGGAAAACTAGACCAGCCGACCTCCCACCCGCACCCCCCCCCCCCAAACCCCCCCACCCACACACCCACGACCCCCACACTCCCCCCCC
>NZ_JBHVJT010000041.1:79142-81325 GCF_042798815.1 Kitasatospora sp. NPDC057738
GGAGGGAGAAGGAGGAGGGGGGGGGGGGGGTTGTGGGAAGGAGGCAAAAGAAAAAAACGACGGGGGGGGGGGGGGGGGTGGGGGGGCCCCCCCCCCTCCCCCCCCCCCCCCCCGCCCCTCCCCCTCCAAAGCCACCACGGCGAACCGCACAGGACCCAGCCACTCCCCCACACCCCCAGCACGCGACCGCGGGAAGTCAACCCAGCCGACTTCCTACGCATCACCCCGGTGAATATGTCGGTCGGTCTACATATTTCTCCCAGAACCGACCCCAGCCACCCCAAATACACACAGAAAGTCGGCCCGGCCGACTTCTCACGTGGGCCCCTCCGCAACCGCGCATTCCACCGCCGAGGAGCAGCACCGCGGGCCACGCAGAAAGTCGACCCGGCCGACTTCTCACGCATCCCTTCCCCCTCCAGGGCCACCATGGCGAACTGCACGGGACCAGCCACTCCCCCACACCCCCAGCACGCGACCGCGAAAAGTCGACCCAGTCGACTTCCTACGCATCACCCCGTTGAATATGTCGGTCGGTCTACATATTTCTCTCAGACCCGAACCCAGCCACCCCAAATACACACAGAAAGTCGGCCGGGCCGACTTCTCACGCAGACTCCTCCGCAACCACGCATTCCACCGCCGACGGGCAGCGCCGCGGGCCACGCAGAAAGTCGGCCCGGTCGACTTCCTGCGCAACCTCTCACGAACCCCACCATGGCCTGCCGCTCCCACACCCCGTCGCGCGGGCAAGTGGAAACGGACCAGCCGACTTCCCACGCGGCTCCCGCTTTCCGCGAGGGCACCCTGGCCAGCTGCGCGAGAAGTCGGCGGGGTCGACTTCTCGCGCGGGCTCCTCCCATTTCCGCGCATTCCACCGCTCAGGAACACCATCGCGGGCTGCCGCACAGGAAGTCGGCGGGATCGACTTCCCACGCGGGCTCCTCCCGCTACCGCGCATTCCACCGCTGAGGGGCAGCGTGGCGGGCCGCGCAGGAAGTCGGACGGGCCGACTTCCTGCGCACCGCTCCCAGTTCCGCGCTTCCTCTCCTTCCGATCCTTCCGAGGGGCGCCCTGGCCCCCCTCCGCGGGAAGTCGGACGGGCCGGCTTCCCGCACTGGGGGTCAGGGGGTGGGGGTGAGGGGGCGGCCTTCGGGGGTGAGGGCGATGGCCCAGAGGCCGTGGGTGGCGGGGTGGAGGGGGGTGGGGGCCCGGCGGGCGAGCTGGTGGTCGAGGTAGGTGACGGTGTCCTGGTGGTTGACGGCGTTCCAGGCGTGCGGGCGGCCGTAGGCGTCGAGGGTGAGGAGTAGCGCCTGGGAGCCGTGGCCGGCGCGGCGGAGGTCCTCGGCGAGGCGGTCGAAGGCCCGGCCGCCGTCGCCCAGGTCCCGGAAGGGGGCGCCGAGTTCGCGTTCGGCGCGGTCCCGGCCGCCGCGTTCGCCGGCGTCGCCGTCGGTGGGGATGCGCGGGGCCGCGCAGGTCGGGCGGCCGGTGTGGCACTCGACCGCCGAGAGGGCGATCTCCAGGCTGTTGTTGGCCCGGCCCGGTTCGCGGTAGCCGCCGTCGTTGACGGCCTCCGCCCAGCCGCCGGCCGCCGGGTCGGGGTGGCGGACGGGCAGGCCGTCCTCGTCCCGGGGCGCGCGGCGTTCGAGTTCGGCCTGGTGCTGCGGGTCGACCGGCGCGAGCCCGCCCGGCAGGCCGTACGGACGGCTGTCGGCGATGCCGCGCAGCCGGACCGCCGGGTCGTCCGGCCGGGCTCCGCGCCGTGCGCGCAGGGCGAGTTGGAGGGCCATCGCGTGGGCGGTCGCGACCGGGACCGCGCCCCAGGCAAGGGTCGGGTCGGCGAGTCCCGCCGTGTTCTCCCGCCTCCGGGCCTCCACCGGGTGGGTTTCGGGCCGGCCGATCACCGGGGTGGTCCCGACGATCGGGGGTGCGGCCGGGGGTGGCGGCGCGGCGTGGACGGGCGGCGGTCCGACGACCGGGTGCGGTGCCGCACCGGCCGGGGTCCGGGCCACCGGCGCGCCGGGCTGCGGCCCGCCGACGGCCGACCCGCCGCCCGCCCCGACACCGCTGCCGAACGGCGCCGCCACGTTCACGGGCCCGCCGGCGGCGCCCGCCAGCGGCCCGGGCCCGACGGTGCCGACGGGCCCGGCCGGTCCGGCCGGCTGGTACCCGCCGTACACCGG